>CAYSBE010000054.1:0-16650 GCA_964429245.1 uncultured Bifidobacteriaceae bacterium
GCCACATAGAACACGTTTACATTGGTATTTTGGTAAATTTTTACTCCGCCTTGAGTGTAATCTTTGTTAAAGAAATTATCTAGGTAATATTTAAACTTAAGGTTGAAACCAAATGGGAAATTTATTCCAACAAATACAGATTGTGTGTACCAATTTACCCTATTACTAAACCAAACATCAGTTTTCTTTTCTTTCTCTTCATTTACAAATAACTTTTCTTTATAATGAAATGGCATCTCAAATTCGTACCCTCCCCATATAAACATTCCGTTCACATTTCCAAGTTTAACACCTATAGGAATACCTAAGTTATAAGTACGGTGTTTCATGCTTGTGTCTTCATCTTTACTGTAAATAAAACCTACGTTTCTAATTGATAAGCCATAGAATAAACCAATATGATTATTAAAGTCTTTATTTACCAATGTTTGAAAATTAAATACAGGGGACCAACGAAGGGTGCTTTCAAAGTCGTTTCCATTAATGCTTATATCTGCAAACGAAAAAATCATTTCGCCCGAAGATGATATGTATGCGCGCTTTTGTGCAAAAAGATTTGAACTTACAAATAAAGCACATCCGAGTGCTGTTATAATTAACTTTTTCATTAGATATAAATTTGGCATCAAAAGTATCATACTTTCATGAATTATGAACATTTTTGTATATGAATTTATATGAACGGCACTAAATAGTTAGATAAATTTGCAAAAAAACAGTTTCATTGTAATATTCAAACCAAAACTATGAAACAACACCTACTCAAAACAACCCGAACCGCAAGATACTTTACACTTGGGAACACAGCTGGTGTTAATGATATCTTATTTGTACTACATGGATATGGCCAATTGGCTTCAACCTTTATTGCTGAATTTACTGAACTACAGTTGCCTGGAAGATTAATAATTGCTCCAGAAGGATTAAATAGATTTTACGCAAAAGGATTAGGTGGCAAGCCTGGTGCAACTTGGATGACAAGCGAAGACAGGGACAATGAAATTGCAGACTATATAGAATACCTTGACAAATTATATTCAGCAATGGTGCCGAAGCACTTTAAAGGTCGCATAAGTGTTTTAGGTTTTTCACAGGGTGTTGCAACAGCTTCCAGATGGATTCATCATTCCGCATACCGTTTTACCAATTTTGTTATTTGTTCTGGCGATATTGCTTACGAGTTAAGAAATCCTTTATCTGAAAAAATAAGAAATTTGCATTGTAGTTATATTACAGGAAATAATGATCCATTTTTGACCGAAGAAAATAAACTCATGGTAAATGCATTAATGACTGTATTAAATGCCCAAATTTATATTTTTGTAGGCGGACATCAACTTCACATCCCTTCAATTGAAAAAGTGTTATAATATTTTTATGAAAGTTTATATCTTTTTTATTTTATTATTTATCTGCTCAACGCATACCAGTGCACAGTTATCAAAATATAATGAAGATAAATACAAAGATTTGCAGGCAACTGATTTTTGGATACATCTTCCAACAGGATTAAATTGCCCTTCAGGGTTTATTGGAATTGGCGGTGAACAAAGAATTTCAACAAAAAATACTGTTTACGGGGGTGTTGGGTTGAGCACGTGGGGTACAAAATTTACCTTGGGCACCAGATTTTATCGCAAATATCCCATTAAAGGCGTGCTAGGTGTTGGGCTAAGTTATGCAACCGGATACCCTGAACGCGATCTTACAATGAATGTAAGTAACCCGAATGATGTTGTGGTGGATACAACCGTAAGTATGTCCACAAATCCGGCTGTGCAATTAAATATTACTTGGGGCTACAGTTGGAAAATGGGTAAAAAATCGAGGTTTTATTTTGAAACAGGATGGAGTGTTAGAACCAGTACTAAAACAAAATATACCATCAATACTCAAGGTTATAAACCTAGCGAAGTAACTGATGTGTTAATGAGTATTTTGGAACCATCAGGATTAATATTAACTATTGGATTTGCATTTGGGTTATAAAAAAACCTATTCAACTGCCTTCCTCAAAAATGCAACCAAAGGATACATCGCTTTAAATGTTTTGATAAGTTCTTTTTCAAAATCAGATGCCAGTAACATTTGCTCATCTATCTTGCGGGTAGCCAACATATCTTTGTGCTTCAAAAATGCTATGGCGGGGTTATCGGCCTGATATCCTTTTGGAGGTCTGCTCAATACCGCTCCATCTAATTTTCCGAAATACCTTTTGAATTCTTTATTGCTTAGCAATGATGAAAATTCATCTAAGTTATAATCGATTTCTTGGCGGATTGCAGAAAGCATGGGGCCTTGTGGCAAATACACTCCGCCCGAAATAAAGGAACCTTTTGGCTCAACATGTAAATAATAGCCGCAAAATGCTTCTTTACCCATTGGATTAAGCTGGATACCAAAATTCGTTTTGTACGGTGATTTATCTTTTGAAAAACGGATATCTTTATTAATTCGAAATATACATTTTTTGGGTTCCAAGCTTGCAATTTGCGAATCAAACAAGCCTACTTCATTAATACAGACTTGCGCTAATTCAATCCATTCTTTACGAAGCGATTCGTATGTTTTGCGGTTGTCCTCAAACCATTCTTTATTGTTATGCAGGCTAAGTTGTTTTAAAAATGTAAGCAGTGTCTTAAAATTCATATTGCAATTAAATTAATTTCTATCAAATACAACTATTGGTTATACAGATACATTCCCGTAAATTCGGTGCAAAACCGAATCTTATCAATTGATTGATTTCATAACACATATCCCCCATAAAATTGTTGCAAAAAAATTGTTGCGACATGGTATTAAGAACAAATCTGATTTTAAAACATTACATGTGCATGATACCAAAGCAATAGGGCACAAATTGATTGAGCATGTAAAGTATTTTCGTGTAAATAGTCCTATTGAAAAAGCATGGGATGCCTACAAACAAATAAGTCCTTCAAAAGCATGGCAAAGCAATATTATCCAGTTTTCACTTTTGCACAACAGAACCCATCAGCGTGTGTTTCTTGGTCACCAACCGGAACTCCCCACACTTGATATTAACCAATTACACATACTTACTATAAAACTATTATTTGGACGTATCAATTTGTGTGTTGGATATGAAGTGACTGAAGTAAATGACCAAGAAAAATATTTTACAACTGAATACCTGAAAATAAGTAAATCGATGGGTTATCAAACCATAAAGCTTGAATCGATTTCTGATAACTGCACCAAAGTTACACACTATACAAAATACTTAAGTGGAAACTGGTTCAGAGACCGATTTATATATCCTATTTTTCATTCTATGACGGTTTCTGTGTTGCACAATAATGTAAAAGCATACTTGAATGCACATCCTTCACTAAAGCAATAAGATTAAATTTATTTACTTTGCACCGAAATTTTTGATATGCACGACAGAGAACGCCCAAGTTTTGAAGACAGTAATAATGTAACCGTACAAAGATGTTTTTATGCATATGAACATGCAGCAACATTTGTAAAAGATAAAGTGTGTGCAGATATAGGATGTGCAGATGGATACGGCACACAATACCTTGCCAATTTTGCAAAAGAGATTACTGGTGTTGATTATAGCGAAACCACACTTACAGATGCACGTTTAAAACATGTTGCAAAAACCAATCTAAAATTTAAACAATCGTCTGTGCCGCCTCTTCCATTTCATGACAATAGTTTGGATGTGGTTACTGCATTTCAGTTTATCGAGCATATCCATAACCGAAAAGATTTCATCAAAGAAGTCTATCGTGTATTGAAGCCTGGAGGAACTTTTTTATGCTCTACACCAAATATTAAAATGAGCATAGCTCGAAATCCATTTCATGTGCATGAATACACCTTTGATGAAATGCGTGGCGAAGCAGGTGATGTATTTAAAGATATGGAATTACAAGGTGTGCAAGGAAGTGCAAGGGTAAACGAATACTATGAAGCTAACGCTGCTTGGGCTAAAAAAATCCTCAGACTTGACCCATTAGGGCTGCACAAAATGCTCCCTGCATCTTGGCTTACGGTTCCATACAATTGGGTTACGGGTATTATGCGTAAAAACCTAAAAGACCAACAACTTGCCACAACTTCAATTACTACAAAGGATTTCCATCTTACCAAAGAAAATCTGGATTATACATGGGATATTTTCTTAACCGCACACAAATAATCTGTATTACATTATTGATTGCAGTCGCTACTTTTGCGCAGCAAAAGAGCTATACCGAGAACCAAAAGATAGACCATCTGATATCTTATATTGCTTCACTTGAAGGCACTCAATTTATTAGAAATGGAAGTACCTATTCTGCAAAAGATGCTGCAGCACATTTACAAATGAAAAGAGAAAAAGCAGGAAAAAGAATTAAAACAGCGGATGAATTTATCATTCATATTGCATCCAAATCTAGCATGAGTGGAGAACCCTATCAAATAAAATTTGCAAACGGAAAAATATTTGACTGTGCGCTTATACTAAATCTTGAACTTAAAAACTTGATGGAAGGAAAATCTACCCTTCGTTATCTTTCAAGATAAAATTTTAAAGGCTCCCAATAATTTTCTTCCCAGCCATTACGAATAGTATCCACTAACACATCGGGAATATCATTGTGATAAATATCGAGCGTGCAGCCATCAGCTGATTGCTCAAAAATAAATACTACTTCTGAAAAGTGGTTTTCGGGCCAATTGGGTTCATTTGCCTTCCATAATTGAACGATTTTTTTTCCTCGCTCCAATACAATATTCTTCCCTGAAATATACCCGTCATAGTCATCAAATATTGTTCCTTCAGTATTCTCAATATGAACTGTGGATGTGGTGAAAGAAGCATGCTTACGCTCATCCATGATACACTCATAGGCATCAATTGGACTTGTGCGCAAGATGATTTGTAGGTGAAACGATGCGGTTTTCAAGTTTACTCTACCGTTACTGATTTTGCCAGGTTACGCGGTTGATCTACATTACAATTTCGCATTACTGCAATATGATACGACAGTAACTGTAGCGGAATGGTTGCCAACAATGGCAGCATTGCTTCTTCACATTGGGGTATATTAATGACATAATCTGCATGCTCCTTAATTTGTTCATCGCCTTTGGTTGCTATGGCAATTACTTTTCCCTTGCGTGCCCTTACTTCCTGAATATTGCTAATTACCTTCTCGTAGTTGCTGTGTTGTGTAGCAATCACTACTACCGGCATTTCTTCATCTATCAGCGCGATGGGCCCGTGTTTCATTTCCGCTGCCGGATAACCTTCTGCATGTATGTATGAAATCTCCTTAAGCTTTAATGCCCCTTCAAGTGCAACCGGAAAACCATATCCACGTCCTAAATATAAGAAGTTGCGGGTATCTTTAAACTGTGCTGCTATGCTTTTTACATAGTCATTTGACTCTAAAATTTTCTCCACTTTAGCTGGGATGGTTTCAAGTTCTGTTAACATCTCTCGCAAGCGTTCGGTGGTTATTTTTCCACGTTTTTGAGCCACTGATAAACTCATCAACAGCAAGGCTGTAACTTGTGCGGTAAAGGCCTTGGTAGAAGCAACACCAATTTCAGGACCTGCATGTGTGTAGGCTCCGGCATCTGTCATTCTTGGTATGGATGAACCTACAACATTGCAAATACCAAATATGGTAGCTCCTTTGCTTTTTGCTAATTCTAATGCAGCAAGCGTATCGGCTGTTTCGCCACTTTGCGAGATGGCAATCACAAAATCATTCTCATCAATGACGGGATTGCGGTATCGAAATTCTGAGGCATATTCAACTTCTACAGGAATGCGTGCAAAGTCTTCGAAAAGGTATTCACCAACTAAACCTGCATGCCATGAAGTTCCACATCCTACGATTAATATACGTTTGATATTTTTAAGCTTATCTTCAAATTTATCTACTCCTGCCATGGTAATGGCAGCTTCATTGATATGGGTGCGTCCCCGAAACGAATCCAATATTGACCGCGGTTGTTCAAATATTTCCTTCAGCATGAAGTGTTCGTATCCTCCTTTTTCAATACTTTCCAGATTGATTTCTAGTTCCTGTACATAGGGAGTTTTTACCGTATTATCTATGGTTTTAATGGTAAGTTCCTTATTATTGATAATGGCCAATTCTCCATCATTCAGGTACACCACATTTCTTGTATACTCTACAATTGGTGTAGCATCTGAGGCCAGAAAATACTCATCTTCTCCAATACCTAATACCATCGGACTTCCTTTTCGTGCACCAATGAGGTAGTTTGGATCTTTCTTGGACAGAATTACAATTGCATACGCCCCAACAACCTGCGTAAGCGCCATGCGAACTGCTTCTTCAAAGTTGCTTTTGTTGTTGTGTTCAAACACATCCTCTATAAGGTGAATCAGCACTTCTGTATCTGTTTCGCTTCTAAACGTGTGTCCTCTCTCTGTTAAAGCTTTTTTTAATGTGGCATAGTTTTCAATGATTCCATTATGAATGATAGCAAACTCGCCCGATTGAGATAAATGCGGATGGGCATTCACATCATTAGGTGCTCCATGGGTTGCCCATCGGGTGTGTCCCATTCCGGTAAATCCTAAAGTATCTTGGCCCGATGCTGTTTTTTCCAACTCAGCAACCTTACCACTTTTCTTATAAATTTTCATGTTATGCGACCCATCAAGCAATGCCACACCGGCACTGTCGTAGCCACGATATTCAAGTCTCTTAAGACCTTTAATGATAATTGGATAGGCCTCTCTGTGGCCTATATAAGCAACTATTCCACACATAATGCAACGAATGTAAGGTAAAAGATAGGGATTATGAAACAGTTATGGGTGTAATTTCTCCACCTTTCATAACCTGCAACAGCGCATTTAATTGATTTTGTAGGGATGCAAAGGTATCATAATTAATTGCCTGGTATTTATCTGACAGCGCCTTTTCTGGATTTGGATGCACTTCAATTAATAATCCGTTTGCTCCTGCTATTGCTGATGCTAACGCAAGCGGTGTAACCCTTGATGATGCTCCGGTGCCATGACTTGGGTCGGCTATGATGGGTAAATGACTAAGTTCTTTTATAAGTGGAATGACACCCACATCCATCACATTTCTTGTTTCATTATCGAAACTACGAATACCTCTTTCGCAAAGTATTACTTGTTCGTTCCCACCACTAAGTATATACTCGGCTGCTAATAGCCACTCTTTCACCTTTGCTTGCATTCCTCTTTTGAGCATGATTGGCTTATTCACTTTGCCCAATTCGGTCAACATGTAAAAATTTTGCATATTGCGACTTCCTACTTGCAACATATCGGCATATTGCATTACCTCATCCAACAAGCTAAGATCCATAATTTCAGTAACCACTTTCATTTGATAGGCATCTGCTGCTTGGCGCATTAATTGTAAACCTTGTTTACCTAAACCCCTAAAAGAGTATGGTGAAGTACGTGGTTTATATGCACCTCCTCTTAATACTTTTACACCTTGCTTGCTCAAAAATTCGGCAATTGAGAAAATTTGCTCTTCAGATTCAACAGAGCACGGGCCTGCCATCATGATACATTCATCACCTCCTACTTTCACATCTCCAATGTGAACTACCGTATTGGCGAATCCAGACCTTGCCGCAAGCGGATAAGCCGATTCGTTTATTTGTCTGATGATATGTTTGTATGGCTCCAAAAATGATTCAGGATAGGTTTGCGAAAGTACAACCAAGTTTGCTGATTCTGCAAATCTGTAGCGAACCTGATTTGTTTTTAAGAAATCAAGAAACTGTTTTATGCTATCCGATTTTATATTTTTTAGATGAATGACCACTTAGTTTACAACAGTATAAGTTAGTTTTAGTTTAATTGCTCCGGGTGAAGTATTTAATATAGCTCTCCTTGCTAAAACAGGATTATCAGAAGGAACAATCAAATTCAGTCCATTGTTTGTAGGTTTTTTGCCATTATTGAATTCATTGAGTAGATATTGTATGTGCCGATTAATGTTGAAGGTATATTTTTTTGTAGTTGGGTTAAGTTTACCTCCATAATAATCAGCGCCTTCAAAGAAGTCTCTAATAAAATCGTTACGACCTAAATCATCCGCATCTAGCAAAAATAATTGCTGAGGGGCACTAAACGGATCTACATCTGATGACGGAGCCAAACTCACTTCTAACTCTGCATTGGCAATGGCAATCTTACTATTTTTGATGTAATCATATAAATGCGGAATGATGATGCGTGTTTTCAACCCGGTCATGGCTTGTGCATAATTGGTATTGAAATGTGCTGAAGAAAAAGCTGGTTGTAATTGTGTTTGAAGTGTTAAGTTGTAGTTATGTATGTATTGGTTGGCATGGGTAGTATTTACAGATAATGGGAACCCAATTTGCTGGTTTCCGTTATAATAAATTGCCAACACGTTGGTTACCGATTTCAAATTAAGATATGCTATACAACCTTCACCTGTAGTAGGAGTACCTTCAGAAATAATGGCAAAACCTTTTAGGTTATTTTGAAATGCTTGGTTATTTTGAAATATTCCGCTTGCCTCTCCGCTTGCAATTCGGCTGATAAAGGCAGGATCAGTAATTTTTATTCGAATGTGCGGAGGCAAAACACTTGTTTGTCCATTAATAGTTTGGGTAACAGAGTCATCAATATTTTGAAACGAAGCAATGTACTCACCTAGCAAGATTGAACTCTTATTGTAAGTTCTGTTTGAATAGTATGATGAATCAGGTGAAGAAGACAAGCCTTCATTCATTTCATAAAGTTTTATCCTTTGTTCGGTACCCAATGTGCCGTAATAGGCGGAAGTTGACCCATAAACCAATTGTAATATGATAGAATCGATACCTAAAAAATTAGGCCCAAATGAAAACTGATTAACGGGTAAGGAAACATTCGTATACAAATTTGCCGCACTGGCTCCAAGTGCCGCATCATTTATATTGCCAAGCATGTAAAGTGAAAGCCTTGTGGTATTTACCGAATCAGCTTTGGTGGTATAAACCTGAAGGGTTGCTGTATCAGAAACCCGAATATCAAAAGGTGACCTATCGGCTACAATATTTGAACCGGTTGACTTTTCCTCTTTGCTACAAGAAGCAATTAATAAAAGGAATACAAAGTATAAAAGGAGGCGCTTAGTTCTGGCGTTGAAGCAAACTATCATATAATTGAATATATGCATCAACGTATCCATCTTCATTTTTATGTTCCATGATGATTTTGCCTTTTTGTTTTTTTACAAAACTGCTCACTTCCGGATCCATATCATCGCTGCACTTCACAACAGCATCGGCATGGGTAATGCCTAGTTTATATAAACCTGTGCAATTTCCTGTCCCCAATGATGACATTTGCTTATTGTCAATTGCATTTAATCCTGCTTTGCGGGCAAAATCTTTGCCTAATGTGTCTTCAAACTGATTTTCGAATGCCGAGTAAACAACTTTTGCGTTTTTAAACACAGGCTCGTTTGCATAGATTGTTTTTAGATACAACGGAATCAAGCTTGTCATCCAACCTTGGCAATGTATGATATCGGGTTGCCAGCCAAGTTTTTTAACTGTTTCTAAAGCTCCTTTACAAAAGAAAATTGTGCGCTCGTCATTGTCATTGAAAAACGCATTATTCTCATCTGTGTAAACATGCTTGCGGTGAAAATAATCTTCGTTATCAAGAAAATATACTTGCATTTTGGCTTCAGGAAGTGATGCTACCTTAATAGTAAGTGGATTATCATTATCATCAATTGTAATATTGATACCTGACAATCGAACTACTTCATGCAGTCGGTTTCGTCTTTCGTTGATACATCCGAACCTAGGCATCAACACCCTGATTTCGTTATCTTTTTCCTGAATGGCTTGTGGGAGTCTTCGTGCTAATTCGCCTACACTGCTAACCTGAAGATAAGGCGTCATTTCTGATGAAATGAACAAAACTTTTTTTCTTGACATATACACTTTGGATAAAAAAGTAGGCAAAGATACGAATTCCCATAAAATTTTCATTATAATTCGCCCCAAATTAGGGGACATTGTGTCTTAACTGACAGAAAACTAACAAACTAGACTTGAATATTTTTAAAACAAAAGACATCCTTGCCGATTTTGTAGCTTCCAAAAGAGAAAAAGGAATGTCGATTGGCTTTGTACCAACCATGGGTGCGTTACACAATGGACATATTTCACTTGTGAATGCATCAAAGGCAGATAATCAAGTTACCGTATGCAGCATTTTTGTTAACCCAACTCAATTTAACCAGAAAGAGGATTTTGATAAATATCCCAGGTTAATTGAAGAAGATATCCGTTTATTGGAAGCATCTGATTGTGACGCTTTGTTTATTCCTGAAGTAAACGAAATGTATGCTCCAAAATCAGAAGTATTGAACTATCATTTTTCACATATAACCCATTCCCTTGAGGGTACCTTTCGTCCGGGTCATTTTGATGGCGTGATTACCATTGTAAAAAAACTATTTGATGCGGTAAATCCAGATAACGCATACTTCGGACAAAAAGATTTTCAGCAATGCATGGTTATTAAAGAACTCATAAGGCATTTTAATTTAAATATTAACCTGAAAATAATTCCAACCTTGCGAGAATCTGATGGATTAGCCATGAGTTCACGCAATCTTAGGTTATCGCCATCCGAACGAAAGCAAGCTATTGCAATTTATCAGGCTTGCAATTTTATTAAAGAGCATATAAAAATGTATTCAGCAGAAGAACTCCTAAGCAAAGCCAAATCAATTGTAAATAAGGAACTCAAACTAGAGTATCTTGAATTGTGTGATGCAGATACATTAGAACCTGTTATTGATATTGCCAATCATAACCAAGTTGTAGCATTGGCAGCTGCATGGTGTGGAAATGTGCGTTTAATTGATAATATGATTATATACAACAAAGATAAATAATGCTTTACTTTGAATTTCATGAAACCTGCTGAACATTTTTATACGGATATTGAGAAACAAGCTGCACAAAAAGAGCAGTATGTACGTATAGATAATTTCATGACAGGTTATGCCATACAACATGAAGAAGCAAAAAAGCAATATGCCAATTTAAAGCTGGCAAGAGAAAGGGCAGCTTATTACAAATGGAAAGCGCTTGAAAATTTAGATAAATACCTGATTGAATTTGAAGCTGCCATCCTACGCAAAGGCGGCAAAGTATTTTGGGCTGCCGATGAGAAAGAAGCTTGTCAAGAAATTGAAAACATCTTAACAAGGTTACAACCACAATATATTCTGAAGAGCAAAAGCAGCGTTACCGAAGAGCTTGGCATCACTGACTTCGTGCGGGCAAAAGGATTTAGAATAATGGAAAGCGACACAGGAGAATATATAGTGGACGAAGCCGGAGAGAAACCTTGGCATATGGTAACCCCTGCAATGCACAAATCAAAAAGTGAAATTGCGGAATTACTCAACACCAAAATTGGTGTATCAATAGATGCTGATGCCGAACATATCGTAAGGGATATTAGAACACATTATCGTGAACCTTTCTTTAAAACAGATGTAGCTATTACAGGTGCAAATTTTCTGATTGCTGATCAGGGTTTAATATCCATTACAGAAAACGAAGGCAATGTGCGAATGGCAATGGCATTTGCAAAAACACATATCGTATTTGCAGGCATTGATAAAGTTATTCCATCCATCAATGAGTTGGATACTTTCCTTCCTTTACTATCTACTTATGCAACAGGTCAAACACTTTCAACATATAATACCATTACAGGACCTAAACAACCGGGTGATGTTGACGGTCCTTCCGAATTCATCGTTATTTTAGTAGATAATGGCCGCTCCAATTTATTGGCTCAGCCTGACCAAAGACAAACGCTGTCATGTATAAAATGTGGTGCTTGCAGCAATGTGTGTCCTGTGTTTAAAACCATTGGCGGGCATGCTTATGGGGTTGCTCAAAACGGACCAATAGGCACCATAACGGCTCCATTCATGCAGGGCATGGAGGATTACAAACACTTAAGTTATGCATCTCCTCTTTGTGGAAAATGTACTGAAAGTTGCCCCGTAAATATTGACCTGCACAACCATATTGGAAGAACCCGCAGAGACAGTGTAAGTGGAGGTTACTCAAAAAAGACAGAAGGCATCATGTGGTATAGTTGGAAAAAAATTGTGCTGAACAGAAAGAACATGAATAAATCATCTTCCATCAAAAACTTTATGCTCAAATCATTTTTTAAATCTGAATGGGGCGAACGCAGGCAATTTCCGGTTATTGCAGAAAAGTCATTTAATCAAATGTGGCGAGAAAAAAATAACTTATAAATACACAGTTGCTAGATGGTAATGAAAACTAAGAGGAGGTTTTATTCTACCGAATCAAATAGCTTGCTAATATCCAATTCAAATCCGGGCAATACGTTGGAAGTAGCCAAATCGCCTTCTGTAAGCATTCTGCCTGCAAAAAACTTTCCATTGGTTAATACATAAATGGTGATGGTTTTCTCTTCGGGATGAATAATCCAATATTCCAAAACACCATTCTCTTCATACACTTCAAACTTATTGGCAAGTTCTTTTCTATTGTTACTTTTCGATAGAATTTCAACTATTAAATCAGGTGCGCCAATGCATCCTGCATCATCTAATTTTGCAGGATTGCAAACCACACAAATATCCGGCTGAACTACAGTGGTGATATCTTCATTTTTTGTATTGCGTGCCGCCAATCTCACATCAAACGGGGCTGTATAAACCTGACAAATGTTTTTATCTTGATTCTTATCATTAATAAACTGATATAGTCTCACAGATAAAAAGACAGACACACCTTGATGCTTTCGGGTGGGTGCCGGACTCATTTTAAACAATTTGCCTTTGATGATTTCAAACCGTTCATCAACAACCAGTTTCAGGTAATCGGCATACGTGTAATTTCGTGTATAATCTATGGTGGGCTCGTTTGCTTCCATAGTTCAAAAGTAATGGATAAAATAAGAATTTTTAAGCGTTGCTTTTCTGCTAATTCTTTCATTGATACACAAACAAAGCTCTAAATCTGTCTAAGAATAATTTTTCTAATACACTCCTATCGTCAAGTGTGATGGTTGCGGTGCCTGTAAGACCGTAGCGTGGTTTGATGGTTTTATGGTAACTAGTAGTTAGGCTGCTGTCAATGGCAATTTGTACAAGGTAAAGATTTTGATTGCCCTCATTGGACTTTACTTCTTGGGGTGTTGCCGAAACTGTTTTTACCCGACCTTCGGTTACGCCAAATTCTTCAAAATTATAACTGTCAAATTTTAAAATAGCACGTTGTCCGATGGATATTTTACCAAAGTTCTGTTGTGGTATAAGTACCTCGCAAAGCCAATTACTGCTATCGGGTATAATGTATAAAACAGGCTCACCTGCTTGCAAGTTTAAACCTTCATAAATATTTTTAGGTAGCGAAATGGTACCATTAAAAGGTGCAATAAAGAGGTACTTCGATTTCCAGTCGGCAATGGCTGATTTAAGGATAGAAAAACTTTGTAAAAACGCATTTTTCTGTTGACTAATATTTTTTTCGAGCGACAGCAATTGTTGCTCAATATCGTTTATTGCTGTTTCGTTGTTTATCAGGTTTTGTTGCAAATTACTTAGGCTTAATTTACGCTGCAACCTGGCCGATTCTGTGCTGCGCAATTCTGTCTTCGTTATACTGCGTTGTTGATCCAATAATGAGTCGGCTTGCCAAGTTTCGTTTGCAAGTGCATATTCTCGTTCATAAATCTTTTTTTGATTTATTAAATTAAAGCGCGTTTGTTTTAAGTTAGTGAGCCGTTTGTTGATGATACTTTTTTCTTGTAAATACTGTCCGCTGGTTAACGCTAAATAAAGCTCATTGTTGCTTTTCTTAAATTGCTCATACACTTGCTGTATTTCACCCAAATGTTGGTACGATGCTGTGCCAATATACGCAAGGCTATCAAGCATATTGCTGTCACACAATAGTTGGATAAGGATTAATTCATTTTCAAGGTCGTTAATTTCGTCCCCATCAGCCACACTTTCTAAAACCAGTAACACATCACCTTTGTTTACTTTTGATGCATCTCCAACCCATTTTTTAACAATGCGTCCGTTTACTTTTGCTACCATATTTTTGGGAGGATTGCTGCTGCTTAATACAAACTTACCTTCTAATGTATCAGGTGCTTTGATGAAATACAAACCAGCTAAAACGGCAAAACCAAGCACAAACAAAAATGTCATTCCATAGCGCAGTATAAAACTAAGCCTGCGTGTAAGCAAGTAGTTGATATTGTCGTTGTGTTTGTAAAATTCTTCGGGCATAATTCAACTATTTTTTAACCGCAAAGCACATAGAGAAGACGCAATGAGCGCAAAGTTATTATATGTATTTACTTTAGTTGCCAAGTTCCAATTGATTTTTTACCAATTCATAATATTTACCACGTGCAGCGGTTAATGTTTGGTGATTTCCTGTTTCCATTATTTTACCATTTTCCATTACTATAATTTGGTGGGCATGTTGCACTGTGCTTAATCTATGAGCAATAACTACAACTGTTCGCCCGTCAAAAAAGGTATTTAAATTGTCCATGATTTTTCGCTCATTGTTCGCATCCAGGCTGCTTGTGGCTTCATCTAAAAACAAATAACTAGGATTTTTATAAACTGCACGAGCCAATAAAATGCGTTGCCTTTGTCCCATGCTCACCTGTGTCCCGTCATTACCGATTTCAGTTAAGTATCCATTTGGTAGTGTGCTTATAAAATCATCAATATTGGCAATTTTACCTGCTTTAATGATGTTGTTCATATCAACTGATAGGCCTGCTGCAATATTCTCTGCTATGGTGGTATTAAATAGCCTACCATCCTGCATTACAACACCACATTTGTCTCGCCAATGCCCGTGATGCAGGTTTTTAAAATGGGTTGAACCTAAAAAGATATTTCCTTTTTTAGGTTCATAAAACTTCATCAACAATTTTAATAAAGTTGTTTTACCACTTCCACTTGCGCCAACAATAGCTGTAATTTTACCGGCAGGTATGGTAAAACTAATATCATCCAAAACAGGTGAAAGCCTTTCGCTGCCATACACAAAACTTACATTTTCTAGAATGATAGGTTCTTGTTCCGGTATGTCATTTAATAAATTTAGTGTGGTATCGGTTTCATCCTTTTGCAATACCACATCGCCAATTCTATCCATACCTATTTTAGCTTGTTGCAATGAGTTTACCAAACCATACAATTGCTGAATGGGCGCATTTAACTGTCCAATAATCATGTTGATGGCAAACATACCGCCCAAGCTTAAATCGCCATTTATAACTGCGGTAGCGGATGTAAAGCTTATTAAAATACTGGTGGCTTGACCCAACATACTGCCGCCAATACTTTGGAATTGGCCCACATTTAGGTTCACAATTTTTTGTTTATAAAGGCTTGCTTGTATTTCTTCCCACTGCCAGCGGTGTTGCTTGGCGCTGTTATTTATTTTTATTTCTTGTATGCCTTCCAGCATTTCTATCACCTTGCTGTTTTCTTTACTGCCTAAGTGAAACATTTTATAATCTACCTTTTTGCGCCAAGCCAAAAACAAGTATGTCCAGATAAAACCCAACACTGCTCCTATAGAAAAAATAAGCAAGATACCCGGATGATAGCCGCCAAGCAACACAACGAGTATAGACATATTGAGCAAGGAGAAAACTGTCCCAAGCGAACTAACAGTGAGCAAACTTTCAACCCGTTTATGGTCGCCAATGCGTTGCATCAAATCGCCTGTAACGTGGCTATCAAAAAAAGGAACGGATAGGTTAAATAGTTTGTAAAAAAAATCGGATACCATGCCCACGTTAATGCGTGTGCCAAGGTGCATGAGTATTTTTGTTTGTATAAACTGGATAAGAATACTACCAATAAATACCGCTAATTGAGCCGTAAGCACCAATTGCACCATGCTTTGGTTATGCATGTTTACCCCTTTATCTATCATGGCTTGGGTAAGCATGGGGCTGGCAAGTGTTATAATGCTGCTAAGCAACATACCCATAGCCAACTGCACAAAATAGCTTTGGTAGGGTTTGAAATAATGAAATAAATAGTTTATGCCTAACTTTTTCTGTTCTCCATCGTTTTGTTCTCTGCTAAAAAATTCAGGTGTGGGTTCGAGTACCAAGGCGTAGCCTTGTTGTAAGTTCGAAGTTCGAGGTGCGAGGTCCGAAGTTCCGTCAGTTCGAGTATCACCTAAGTGTGTATCGAGAACCGTATTTTGATTTGAAGCAATTGCCCAATGTTCAATGAGTTCATGTTCGGTAAGTTGTAATAACTCTTTGGCAGGGTCTGCAATATAAAATTTGTTTGGCCCAAACCATTTGCGTTTGTAGTCATACAGCACTACAAAATGGTTATTGTCCCAATGCAAAATACTGGGGTGGCTTTGGGCAATTTCTTTAAGTTTTTCAATATCCACCTTCACGCCAATGGTTTTAAACCCAATGGCTTCAGCAGCTTCGCTAATACCCAACATGCTCACACCTGTTTTAATGATGTGGCTTTTCTCGCGCAGGTAATCTATATTGTAGCTGCGCCCAAAGTATTGGGCCACCATTTTAATGCAAGCCGGGCCACAATCTTTTAA
>CAYSBE010000055.1:0-4889 GCA_964429245.1 uncultured Bifidobacteriaceae bacterium
GTTCACGAATAGCAGGCAAGCATATTCTTATTACCGGTGCATCATCCGGAATTGGTAAGGCACTTGCTGAGCAACTATCTGTAAATGGGAATACCCTTTATTTGGCTGCACGAAATGCAACTGCGTTACAAGAACTAAAATTAAATGGTGAAGCAAACGGAGCTATTGTTCATATCTGTGTGGCAGACTTATCAAAGATGACAGAAGTAGAAAAACTGGCACTATTTGTATCACAAAAAACATCTACACTTGATATCCTTATTAATAACGCAGGTATTAGTCAGCGCTCACAGGCAGAAGAAACCACCGAGCAAGTTGATAGGGAAATTATGGAACTAAACTTCTTTTCTCCTACCAAACTCACCAAACTTTTATGGCCATTTTTGCTGAAGTCGCCACATGCCAATATTGTAAACATTAGCAGTGTAACAGGCACTTTCGGATTTCCCCAACGGAGCGCCTATGCGGCATCCAAGCACGCAATGGAAGGATTTTTTGAATCGTGGATGCTGGAAAACAAAGCACCAAATATCAATTTCACCTTAGTAGCTCCGGGTAGAATTCAAACAAATATTTCCTACAACGCCCTTAAAAATGATGGCACCAAACATCAAATTTTAGATAGCGGACAAGCCAAAGGAATACCTGCAGAAATTTGTGCAAACCGCATCATTAAAGGAATTGTTCAAAATAAAAGAAAAATTTATATCGTAAAAGAGGAAAAGGTCTTAATTTGGCTACATCGATTTTTTCCTTCCGTTTTCGTTTATTTGGTAAAAAAATTAGGGTTAAAATAATGCAGCATCTTATCTCAGGTATTCAACAAGTAGGCATTGGTATTCCCGATGCAGAAGCCTATTTTACATGGTTTCGCAAAACATTTGGTTTTGATGTAAAAATCTTTGACGATGAAGCCAAAGCAACCCTTATGACCCGATATACGGGAGGTGATATCCATGCGCGCAGGGCCATCTTAGCCATGAATATGAATGGTGGCGGAGGTGCTGAGATTTGGCAGTTTACTAGCCGAAAAACGGTATATCCCGATCAGGCAGTTAAGATTGGAAACTTGGGCATCAATGCAGTAAGAATAAAATCAAACAATATCATTGAAGCGCACAACCAACTTAAATCAAAAGTAAACTGCAGCGAGCTTTATATCACGCCCGATGGCAACCAAACTTTTTGGATTGCAGATGATTTTGGCAATAAGTTTAAAGTAGTTAAAGGAAGTTCTTTCTTTAAAAACAAAGACTACATGATGGGTGGTGTATCAGGCGCTATTATTGGCGTGAGTGACATGGAGAAATCCATCAAATTTTACAGCCAAGGGTTGGGTGTAACCCACGTGGTATACGATAAAACAGGCACGTTCACCGATTTAGGACCCGAGAACGACAACAAACCTTTCAGACGCGTGTTGCTAAAATTTAGCAATACCTTCACTGCACCTTTTAGCCGTTTGCTTGGCAATGTAAATATAGAATTGATTCAAGCACTCGATGGAACACAGCAGCCCCGTATTTTCGAAAACCGTTTTTGGGGTGATGGCGGATTTATTCACTTGTGCTTTGATGTGAACAATATGGATGCATTGAAAAAACGGATGCATGATTTAGGAAATGATTTCACCGTAGATAGTGCCGATACATTTGATATGGGCGAATCAGGCGGAAGGTTTGCCTATGTTGAAGATCCTGATGGCACACTGATTGAAATGGTTGAAACGCATAAAGTGCCTATTCTTAAGAAAATTGGTTGGTACCTTGACCTAAAAAAGCGTGGTCAACATAAGCCTCTTCCTAATTGGATGATTAGCGCAATGGGAATGAATAGGGTAAAAGACGATAAATAATCCAAACAATATCGGAATATTTTTAGTGATTTCTTATCACAAACTGCTGTACATCAGAAAAGCTAATACAATGATGGTTATCCAATATATTGGAAACAAAAACAATATCAATCCAAAAAATATAGAATCAAAAAATACGCTCCCTTTGGTTAATTTTTTAGCAACCAGTTTCATGGCCAAATAATGTGGCAATCCAATGATTCCGTAGTGCAGCGGTGTAAGCCAAGGTTTATTAAAATTTATACCGGCCATATGCACCTCTTCAATTTGTGCTATTGATTGTTGATCACTTACTGCAAGAAGTACGTTTTCAAGTTTACTTTCGGCTTTGTCCCATTGATGCATCATGGCATGGTGTGATGAAGAGTTTGGCTGCAAATCAGGATTGATATAGGCAAGTTTTTTTAATTCGGTTGCAATTTTATCGTTGAGTGTTGAAACAAATTGTGGGGTTCCAATCTGTTCAAGAAGTTGATCTTTAGTGATGGGTTTCCCGTAATTTACAACAACTGATTTCCCTCCTCCATCAAAATGCTGATACGTTAATCCTACAGGTACTATTTGCAAGTCGCTTGCAGCATCATTACCCGACCAAGCCCTGTTGGCAATGCGCGCAGGTCCTTTTTTTAGCGGACGTAAATCCCAATTGTTTTTACATAAACCTTCTCCAAAAATGAGCATTACACCTCTATTTTTAAGCACCTCATAGCTTACATCAAATGTTTCAAAATTTTTCTCTACATTCTCTTTCCCTTCACTGATACGGTACACAGGAAGCATATGGTAGGCGTGAAATATTTTTGCCAATACCCGATTGTTAAACGCATCGCCTCTGGCTAAAAAATGTGTCGGTCTTTTTAAATAGGAACCAATAACCAATGCATCCATAAAGGAATTTGGATGATTGGCCACCAAAAGTGCAGGAACATTATCAGGTACATTTTCAATGTGCATGACATGTACTCTTTTATAGTATAGCCAAAAACCAAATCGAAGCAGTGCTTGTGTTCGTTTGTATAAACCCATTTTACGGCATTTACGGGGTAAGTATTTTTTTTGCGTTGGTCAGCGCGTCTTCAAGACCTGCTAAATGATTGCCTCCTGCTGTAGCATAAAATGGTTGTCCTCCACCACCACCTTGTATAGATTTGGCCAATTCTTTAACAATATTGCCTGCATGAAGTTGCTTGTCTCTTACCAAGTCATCGGCAATAATTACGCTCAGCATGGGTTTGCCGTTCAGCTCACATCCCAAAACACAAAACAAATTCTCTATTTCATTCTTCAATTGAAACGAGAGGTTTTTTAGTTGATCGGCACTGGATATTTCTACTTTCTCTATCAACGTATTTAGTGAACCTGCGGGTTGTACTTTATGCTTAAGAACGGCTTTTACCTGAGCGGTTTTCTCATTTTCAAACGCTTCCAGTTTTTTCAACAAATCCGCTTTTTCATCCATCAATTGCTGAACAGATTTGGTGAGATCTTTTGCATTCAACAATGTTTTGATGCCATTTACGGTATGTTGCATCTCATTGATATAGGCTTCAGCTGAATCAGCTGTAATGGCTTCTATCCTACGCACACCGGCTGCTACTGCAGCTTCACTCGTAATTTTAAAATATCCGATTTGACCTGTAGCTTTCACATGTGTACCTCCGCACAATTCGCGGCTATATGACGCATCAAACGTAATGACCCGAACCGATTCGCCATATTTTTCTCCAAATAGCATCATGGCTCCCATATTTTGTGCTTCTGATATGGGCACACTTCTGCGTTCATCAAGTGAAATATTTTCGCGTACTTTTTGGTTTACCAGGTGCTCTACTTTTGCTACCTCTTCAGGTGTCATGGCAGCAAAATGAGAAAAATCGAAACGCAAATATTCAGCATTAACCAAGCTTCCTTTTTGTTGTACATGTTTGCCTAATACGCTTCGCAATGCAGCATGCAGCAAGTGAGTAGCCGAGTGGTTGCTTTCAGTTAGTTTACGATTGGTTGTATCAACAGTAGCAGTGAATTCGGCTGATACATTTTCGGGTAATGATGTTGCAAAATGGATAATCAGGTTGTTTTCTTTTTTGGTATCCACAATCTCCAATCGCTCATTCACATTGCTGATAAATCCGGTATCGCCTACCTGGCCACCTCCTTCAGGATAAAATGGCGTTTGGTTAAACACCAATTGGTAGCTTTCTTTTCCTTTGGCTTTCACCTTCCGGTATTTGATAATGTGTATGTGTGCCTCTGTTTGGTCGTATCCCAAAAATAAGGTTGGATTTTCTTCTCCAATCAGTACCCAATCATCGGTGGTGAGTTCGGTGGCTTTTCGGCTGCGGGCTTTTTGCTTATGTAATTCAATGTCGAAGCCTTCCATATCTACTTCCCATCCGTTTTCTTTTGCAATCAATGCAGTTAAATCTGATGGAAATCCATAAGTATCTGACAATTCAAAAATATAAAGCCCATTAATTATTTTGTTGGAAGAATTAGCATTGCCAATACTTTCTAGCATTTTATAATCATCAAAAATTTTGTTTACATACTCTATTCCACGATTCAGTGTTTTCAAAAAGCTTTGCTCCTCTTCCCTAATCACTTTTACCACAAATTCTTTTTGGGCGTGTAATTCTGGAAACACATTTTTAAAACTATCAGCAATCAACTCGGCCAGCTTACACAAAAAAGGTTCTTTGATATCTAAAAACTGGTATTGGTAACGCACGGCCCTGCGCAAAATTCTTCGTATCACATAGCCTGCCCCATTGTTGCTTGGCAACTGTCCATCCGCTATGGTGAAACAAATGGCACGAATATGGTCTGCCATCACACGCATGGCGATATCCTGCTTGCTGTCGCTAAAGGAGTATTTTACTGACGAATGTTTTTCAATAAACTGAATGGTGGGCACAAATACATCTGTATCGTAATTGGAGCTTTTGCCTTCAATGGCGCGTACCAATCGTTCAAATCCCATTCCGGTATCCACGTGTTGGGCGGGAAGTTTTTCCAATGAGCCATCTGCTTTTCG
>CAYSBE010000055.1:4989-16590 GCA_964429245.1 uncultured Bifidobacteriaceae bacterium
TATCACCTTCAAATACTGTTACGTATAAGCGGTCTTTAGGTAATTTATATACTTCTGTCAAAAGTTCCCACGCCCATTCAATAGCTTCTTTCTTAAAGTAATCGCCAAAACTCCAGTTTCCCAACATTTCAAACATGGTATGGTGGTAAGTATCTACACCTACTTCTTCCAAGTCGTTGTGTTTACCACTAACCCTCAAGCATTTTTGAGTATCCACTACCCTTCTGTATTTGGGCGTTTCGTTTCCTAAAAACCAATCTTTAAACTGATTCATGCCCGCATTGGTAAACATGAGTGTAGGGTCATTCTTCACCACAATGGGTGCCGAAGGCACAATAGTATGGCCTTTTGATGCAAAGTAATCAAGAAAGGTTTTGCGTATGTCTGAGCTGGTCATGTAGCTGATTATCTGTATGTTTAATGTATAAAATTTGATGTATTACCTGAATTGCCTATTTTCGCAACCTTTTACGGGTGTACCCAAAGCAAAGGGATGGCAAAAATAAAATACTTTTACAATCCACACAGCCTTGATTTTGAAAAGGTGAAAACCAATATTGGTTTATTGGCATTGCGTGTGTTTGGTTTTGTATCTGCATCCATTGTTTTTGCTGCTTTTATTCTGCTAATATTATACAAATACCTGGACTCTCCTAAAGAACGATTGTTAAAACGTGAGTTGGAGCAATATAAAAAACAAACGGCCTTATTGGATAAGAAAGTAAATCAATTGCGAGAAGTGCTTGGAGAAATGCAAGAACGCGATGCCTCGATATATAGGGCAATTTTTGAAGCAGACCCTATTTCTCCTTCCATTCGAAAAGCAGCATTTGGTGGAAGCGAGCGCTATCGCGACTTGACCGGATTTGAAAATTCAGCTGCTATTGTAAGCCTTAGCCAAAAAGTAGATGAATTGAATGCTGAAGTATATATTCAGTCTAAATCGTTTGATGAAATTGCCAAACTTGCTGAACGGAAATCAGAATTTTTAGCTTCCATTCCAGCCATACAGCCTATTAGCAACAAACAATTAAAACATGTTGCTTCGGGTTACGGATACCGTATGCACCCGATTTATAAGACATATAAAATGCATTCGGGAATTGATTTTACGGCACCTGCGGGTACGCCTATCTACGCAACCGGTGACGGACGTGTAGAGAATATAGAAATTGGACACCGGGGATATGGCAACCACGTTATCATCAACCATGGTTTTGGTTACCAAAGTTTATATGCGCACATGCAGCGCATTGTGGCCATACCTGGCAAAACTATCAAGCGAGGCGAGCTTATTGGATATGTTGGCAATACCGGATTATCGGCTGCTCCGCACTTACATTATGAAGTGATAAAAAATGGGAATAAGGTAAACCCCATCAATTACTTTTTCAACGATTTGTCCGAAGAGGAATTTGCAGCCATTCGCGATATGGCTGAGAAACCATCCCAATCATTTGACTAGTGATGTCTGAAAATGATACTCCAAAAGCCTATTACACCATTGGTGAAGTGGCCGATATGATTGGTGAATCTCCATCCTTGCTGCGTTTTTGGGAAAAAGAATTTCGGCAGCTTAAACCTTCATCTAGCAGCAGAGGCCATCGAAGGTATACATTGAAAGATGTTGAATTGATTAAATACATCCATGTACTTACAAAAGAAAAAGGCTATACACTGGAGGGTGTAAAATCACTCATTAAGGATGAAAAGCGCACGGAAGAAAAGTCAAAACTAATTGAAGACCTTGTTGAAATTAGAACATTCCTGGAGTTACTCAAGAAATCTGTAAAAAAATAAAAGCCTGCCGAATAGTTTACCCAGTAAGCTTTATTGTTTATTCCTAAAAATCCAATCAACCTATTTGCATGGGTACATCCATCAGCAATATTTCAGCATTGCTTGTAGCTACCAAATTAAGTTCTTCCACATTCCATATGCCAAGGGCGTCTCTTTTTTTCAATTCTTGTCCGTTAATCGTCATGCTTCCTTCAATTAAAAAGGCATACACCCCGTTTCCTTTCTTTTGAATGGTATATTTTGCTTTGTGATTTGGGGTAAATTTCCCCATTGTAAACCATGCATCCTGATGGATATAAATTCCTCCAAATTTTTCAGGATTTGGCGAAACCACACACTGCAACTTGTTGATGCGTTGTTTAGGTTCAAACGATTGCTGATGGTATTTCGGTTTTATACCTGATTCTTTTGGGAATAACCAAATTTGCAGCGTGCGAGCCTCCAAATCTTTATTGGGATTAAACTCAGAGTGTAAAATTCCGGTTCCGGCACTCATGTGTTGTAAATCATATTGCTTAATGATGCTGCCATTACCCATGCTGTCTTTGTGTTCTAGTGCACCATAAAGCGGAATCGTTACAATTTCCATGTTATCATGCGGATGGGTAGAAAAGCCCCTGCCTGCTGCAATGACATCATCATTCAATACGCGCAGCACACCAAAATTCATTCGGTCGGGGTTATAATAATTGGCAAAACTAAAGGAGTGTTTTGCTTGCAACCATCCCCAATCGGCACCACCACGTGTTTCAGCTTTATGAAATACCATATTGGGAGCGATACGCGAATCGGGTTGTGGCATATGGTTGAATCCAAGGTTATCAAATACAGGTTTTAGCTCATCATTTTTATTGCTCATGATAACATCTGCTTGTGCTCCTTTAATGGCTAATCCGGCTGTTGCCAACAGACCAGCTTTTAAAAAATCTTTTCTTTTCATCATTGTGGTGATTTAGTGTGATTGATTAATTACGGCAACTTAACAAAAATTAAATGATAGGTGTTTGGTACAATATTCAGAAAATGGTAAAAATAAAAAAGGCAGACCCAAAGGCCTGCCTGATATTACTTATGACTAAGCTTGTTTAACCAATTGAACGTTTAGGTGCAATTTCACTTCATCGCTCACTACTGCCCCACCCGCTTCGGTGATGACATCCCATTTCAACCCAAATGCTTTGCGGCTAATTTTTCCATTGATTTCAAAACCTGCTTTGTGATTTCCCCAAGGATCTACCGCAGCACCACCAAACTCAACTGCTAAATCAACTTGTTGTGTTACATCGCGAATGGTAAGTTCACCGGTTAGTTTGTATTCACTGTCGCTTACTTTTGTAAATGCTGTAGATTTGAAAGTAAGTTTAGGAAATGATGCAGCATTGAAAAAATCATCTGACTTTAAGTGTCCATCACGATCAGCATTACCGGTATTGATGCTATCAATATCAGCAGAAAACTGAACTGTTGCATTGTTAAAATCTTCAGAAGTTGCATGTAATGCACCTTCAAATTTGTCGAATTTACCTGTAAGTGTTGTTACCACAAGGTGTTTTACTTTGAATGAAATTTCGCTGTGTGATGGGTCAATTGCCCATGTTGTTGTTGATTGTGTTGTCATGTATGTAATTTATTATTTGGTGTATTTGTTGTTAATTTTTAGTAAGTCAGTTCAAGCATGGGTAAATCCATTACCAAAACACGTGCATTATTTTCAGCGGCAATTTCAAACTCTGTGTATTCGGTAATTCCGAGAGCATCGCGAGATTTTAGGTTGGTTCCATTAACGGTTACATTTCCTTCAATTACAAAAAGATAAGCTCCGTTACCTGCTTTTTTTGACACGTAGATTAAAGCGGTATTGGCATCCAAATCAGCAAGGTTGAACCAAGCTTGTTGGTGAATAAAAATTCCTGCTTCATCCGTCTGTGTATCAGGCTTAATGATTTGTTGCCATTTATTTTTTCTTCCCTCCGGCAAAAAAGTTTGTTGGTCATAGCGAGGGGTTACATTGTGCTTATCAGGAAAAACCCAAATTTGAAAAAGTTTTACCGCTTCATCTTTGAGAGGATTCATTTCAGAGTGAAATACACCTGATCCGGCACTCATTACTTGCACATCATTTGGCCTCATGATACTGCCATTTCCCATGCTGTCTTTGTGTTCCAATGCGCCTTCTTGCACCAACGTAATGATTTCCATATTGTCGTGCGGGTGCTTGCCAAAACCCATTGCCGGTGCTACTTGGTCATCATTTAATACGCGTAAAGCACCAAAATGTATTTTGTTTGGATCATACCAATTGGCAAAACTAAATGAATGCTTGGCATTTAACCAGCCATGATTGGCATGACCTCTGCCTTCTGCGGGATGAAATATTGTGTTCATTTTGTATTGATTTATCTAAAATCGGGTACAAATGTAACAACATTATTTGTATATACAAGTAATTATTTAAAAAAATATTAACCCCTCAATTTATCCAACAAATTATTCAGCTGTTTCATTTCAGTTTCTGTCAAATGATGAGGCCCTTTATTCCATTCTGTAAAGTTTTTATCTATTTCTTCCAATAATTTTAAGCCTTCAGGTGTAATATGGATATCAACTTGTCTTCGGTTATTTAAACAAAGTTCTCGTTTTACCAATCCTTTTAGTCTTAGTTTTTCAACCAATCGGGTGGCATTGGAATTTTTATCAATCATTCGGGCAGTAACTTGCCCAAGGGAACAAGGATTAGGATGAACACCTCTCAATATGCGAAGTACATTAAACTGTTGGGGTGAAATGCCAAAAGGTTTTAGCCGTTGTATACTAAGACCCTCAAGCCAACCGGAGGTAAACAAGACATTCACTACAAGTTTTTCAAACTCAGATTTGAATTGTTTGTTTTGTTTTATGGCTTCTTCAATTTTCACGTATGCACAAAACAACGAAAAAACTAGTCATTTGCAAATTTCATTAATTGTTCGGTAAATGCAGTTGGATTATCGGCATGCAACCAATGACCAGCTTTTTCAATTTCAATAACCTCAGCATTGGGAAAGAGGTGCATGATAGTCGGAACATCTTCCTGTTTGATGTACAAAGATTGGCTACCCTTTAAAAATAAAACGTGTTTCTGAAAGGGAGTACCCGGATCGATATCGCCAATAACATGCGCATATTGGTTAATGAGTGTATCAATATTAAATCGCCATTTAAATGAATCTCCTTCCCTCTCCAAGCTTTTCAAAATAAATTGCCGTGTTGAGAAATCACCTAAAAATGGAATCATCGCCTCCTCAGCTTCCTTTCTGTTTGTTATATTTTTTAAATCAACCTGTTGTACGGCATTAAACACATCATCATGCGCTCCGCTTCTATACTTTTTGGGAGCAATGTCTGCAATAATTAACCTATTAACATATTCAGCATAATGCAAAGCCAAGTACATGGCAACTTTACCTCCCATTGAATGACCAAGTACCGATACATTGCTTAGGTGGTGATCGTTTAAAAAGGCTACCACATCATTCGCCATCAATGGGATGCTGTGGTCATTTGTGTGTGAGGATTTCCCATGATTGCGCATATCTAACGAATAAATATGCAATCCCATAGTAGACCAAAGTGTGGCCAATGAATGCCAATTATCAAGTGACCCCAGAAATCCATGAAGTATGAGCAACACATGATTGCCTGAGCCGTATTCTTTGTAATTTAGTTTTACATGTTCCATTATTAAAAAGCTTCTCCAAGAAAAAAATAGTATGCCATTCCTTCGGGTGTTACCGCGGCATCAAACCTAACATTGATATCTTTTGATTTAAAAATATTATACCTAAGTCCGGCACCGGCAGCAAAATGATGCGTAGCAGAAAACAACTTACCTACAGTTGGAGCAACCGTCCCAACAGATCCAAAAACAGTAGCACCAAAGCGTTCAGAAAAAGAGAAGGGCAGAACCCGATATTCTGTTTGTAATGCAATCATGTTTTTATCTCTAAATCTGCCTAAATAGTAACCTCTCATCATGATTTCGCCTCCTATCATTGCCATCATATTAAAAGGCAGATTGCCGTAATTAAAATTAGCAATTGCTTGATTTGCCCAAACATGATTTTCTTTAAACCCATTTGAATATTTTCTTGCATCTAAATAAATGTTTTGAAAGGTGTAGTCACTTCCCATCCAATTGGCGTAATTCAAATAAGACAATTCCAAATAGTTTGCATTTTTTGAATTTAGTGGATTTAACCTCGAATTATACGTAGCAGAAATACCAAGTCCAACAGATAAGGATCCATCTCCACCAATGGGCTTGGTTGCATTGGTTTCTGAATAGTCAATGCCTACATTATACATTCGATAAACATCAACCATTGGCCCGACAAAAAAATTTTTAGCAACTGAACGTAGGGCACGCTGATGAATAATTAATGCATCTGAATTGATAATGGATGGGTCATCTTTCGTATCTGGTCCGATGCCGTAATACAACAATGGAAAATACTGATACCTTACTTTGCCTTGTATAAACCATTTATCTTTATTGGTATAAATGCTTTGTTCAGCCCAAATGCCGTACTGCGATTCTTGTGTATAAAATGCAAATACATTTACTTCACTTAGCCTGTTGCGGTTGTCATTTTTCGCATAAAAGAGTATTAAGTTTACTACCCCAACTTCCCATTTAGTTTCGGGCGAATAGGCTATTGTTGGGTAAATAAGATAACCCGGATTTTCTGTGGTGTCTTTAAGTTTTGCCTTATAACGGGTAACAATATTATCTTTTTCTTGTGCAAAGGAAAACTCATTACACAACAACACAATAAGTAAGGTTATGTAAACATACCTTTTCACTAAATACGCGGTCTCCAATTAATTTCATCTCTGCCTGCTTGATGTACTACAAATCTGGCAAGGGTAAAAAGGTAGTCACTCAATCGGTTTAGATAACGTACCACCATTTCGGGCACTTCCGACTCGGATGATAGATGTACTACAATTCGCTCGGCCCTTCGGCAAACACAACGGGCAATATGAATATGCGATGCAGCAACATGCCCTCCGGGAAGGATGAAGTTCTTTAGCTGAGGCAACTGATCGTCCATTTTATCAATTTCATTTTCAAGCAACGTGATATCTGACTCGTGTAAATCAGGTATTTTCATTTTTGATTTCTCAGGGTCGCTGGCCAATACTGAGCCTACTGTAAATAAGCGATCTTGTATTTCAAACAAGAGTTCATATTTTTCTTTGTCGTTCAATTCATCTGAAATCAAACCAATATAGGAATTCAATTCATCTACCGTACCGTATGATTCAATTCGTAAATGGTGTTTGGGAACGCGAACTCCTCCTATTAAGGATGTTTCGCCTTTGTCTCCGGTTTTGGTGTATATTCTAAATGTCATAATTCTTTATGTTGATTTAATAGAACAGCTTAGTGATTTTATTGTTTACCCACGGTATGTTTCCAATACGAACAAGGTTGTTAATTAATCCTACCCTTTCGCCTAATACTTGTTGCATATAGTAGTGATTTCGGAATAGTGCCCACATTTTATTATACACCTTTTTATCATATTTTTTGAGTTCTGCTAAACTAAAATCATTTTTTTGAAAGCACTCAATAACTTTTTCCGCAGCAAATTTACCACTTTCCATAGCGGTTTCAATTCCCTCGCCACTAAATGGATCAATTAATGATGCGGCATCACCGCATAATAAATAACCTTCTCCTGATAGTGTATATTTTTTAGATCCAAGAGGCAAGCCAAATCCTTTAGGTTCTTCCAATGGTATGGCTTCAGCAAACCTATCAGCCACCTCAGGTATTTCATGAATGATGCTGTGCATGGCTTTCTTTATGTCTATCTTCCGATTGGCGATGGTTTCACTAAGCATTCCAAAGCCAACATTGGCTTCATTATTATTAAGAGGAAAAATCCAAAAATAGCCGGGTAAATAACCTTTTAAAAAATATACTTCAAGTGTATCTTCTGCAACTTCTTTCACATTTCGATAGTATTGCCTCAAAGCACCCGAATAGTGTTTTCTGTTTACTTTAAAACCCGCCATTTGTTTTGCTACAACAGAATGAGCCCCATCACAACCGAGTACAATAGGTGCTTTTAACGTAATGCCATTCGCCAATTCTACAACAGACATATTATTTTCTCTTTTGGCAGCAGTAATACCCGAGCCTAAAAATGTGGTAACATTCTTGTTACTTAATGCTTGTTCAAACAGCCAATTATCAAAGTCCTTTCTACGAATACAATGACCGGTTTTTGAAAAAGAAAAAGTTAAGGTATTAAAATTCGGGCTATGCAACTTTGCCTTAGTTATATAGGTTTTGGGGGCAAAATCAAGTAAACCTAATTCCAACTTTGGGTCAATCTGACGTAATATGCGTTTAGCTACTGAGCTTACAGCATCTCCACAAACTTTATCTCTAGGAAATGTGTCTTTGTCAACGAGTGCTATTTTTAGGTTGCTATTTTTTAACGATAAAACACTTGTAGAACCTGCTGGTCCTGCACCGCAAATAATCACATCAAACTCTTGTGTGGCAATATTCATTGTGGCAATAAAGCAATAATGACTTACACGTTCAACTAATTTTATCTACGACATACATAATCGGTATTGAGGTGTATGGTAAAAGTTAGTATACTTGCCTTTCTAAAACCAATTGACCCAATATATGATAAATAAAAAATTTGCCCTTTTTCTGCTTATTGGAGCCACCACTACCTTAACCTTTGCCCAACAAAAAAGGCTTACCGTAGAAGATGCCGTATTGCGCCAACGAACAACTCTTGCGCCTGAGCGCTTATCGCAGGCAGCATTTATTCCTGCTACCACTACCTTGTGGTGGGTAGCAAAAAGTGCCGGAAAAGAATGTATCGTATTTCATGAAGCAGAAACAAACAAAACTGATACGGTATTTCGTATTGCCAAATTGGATGAAATGGTTCAGTCAACCGGACTAGGATTGGCTAAGCTCGAACGATTTCCATTCATCAAGTTTGTAGACAAAGACAAGTTTCGATTCTTATACACTAACGTATATTTCCAATACACCATCAGTTTAAATAAGATTGAAATCATTAACAGACTACCGGTAAATGCTGAAAATGCTGAAATCGACCAGTCCTCGGGGAATATTGCATTTGTTATGAACAACAATGTGGTGCTATTTAACCCTGATTCGTACGATGAATATGTAAATGGCAAAACATCAACACACGATGGCGTGGTTGGTGCAACAAAAACTTTTTTCTTAACATTAGATGGCAGTTATTTAACAGAAAATGGGAAAGCTGTTCACCGCAATGAGTTTGGTATCAACAAAGGATTATTTTGGTCGCCAAGCGGAAAAAAGTTAGCCTTTTATAAACAGTTACAACAAAATGTTGCCGACTATCCATTGCTAAAAATTGGTTCCGTTCCGGCAAAAACAGAAAATATCAAATATCCAATGGCCGGGGCTCCTAGTCATACTGTTTATGTGTATATCTATAACCTTGAAAACAAACTTACCTATCCTGTAATGATTAAAGGTGAGGCAGACCAATACATCACCAATATTAGTTTCAGCCCTGATGAGGAACACCTGTATGTGGCTGTGGTAAACCGCGACCAAAACTATATGCAACTTAATCGCTATGATGCCAAAACAGGTGGATTCGTAAAAACAGTTTTCACCGAAGAGAGTACCAAATATGTTGAGCCTGAAAATCCCGTGCTGTTTGTAAAGAATGACCGCAGCCGTTTTATATGGCAAAGTGAGCGTGATGGATTCAATCACCTTTATTTGTATCGTTATTCAGGCGAGCTAGAAAGACAATTGACAAAAGGCAATTTTGATGTAAAAGAAATTATTGGCTTTGATGAAAAAGGTGAGAAGTTATATTTCATGGCAACCGCAAATAACGGACTTGACAGGCATTGCTATTGGGTGGAAATTAAAACAGGAAAAATGCAAGCTTTCATCTTTACTCCAGGAACCCACACGATATTGATGAGTGACAATGGAAAATACTTTTTAGACACTTACACTAGTACAACCGTACCCCGCAAAACAGCCATCATCACTAGCGAAGGAAAAGAAGTACGCGTGCTCCAAAAATCAGAAAATCCACTCCTCACCTATCAAAAATGTGATATCAAATTGTTTTCCATAAAAGCTGCAGATGGCAAAACGGATTTAAACTGCAGAATGATTTACCCTCATAAAATTGATTCGTCAAAAAAATATCCGGTTCTTGTGTATTTATATGGAGGTCCTCATGCGCAAATGGTTACCAACTCTTATTTAGGTGGTGCCGACATGTGGCTGTATTATATGGCACAACAAGGCTATTTGGTATTTACAGTTGACAATAGAGGCTCCGCTAACCGTGGTTTAGAGTTTGAGCAAGCTACATTTGGCAACTTGGGTAAAACTGAATTGTTTGACCAAATGATGGGTGTGCAATACATTCAAGGATTAAGATATGCAGACACTTCAAGAATGGGCGTTTTTGGATGGAGCTTCGGAGGTTTTATGACCATCAATATGATGACACGCACCAATTTATTTAAAGCCGGTGTTGCCGGAGGACCAGTAACGGATTGGAGACTTTATGAAATCATGTATACCGAGCGATACATGGACAATCCTAGTCAGAATGCAGCAGGATATGATGAATCAAATACTTTAAAATACGTTAAGAACCTAAAAGGTAAAATGATGATTATTCATGGTACTGATGATGATGTGGTCGTTTGGCAACATTCTCTCAATTATGTTAAACAGTGTGTAGATGAAGGCGTACAAGTTGACTACTTTGTTTATCCGGGTCACAAACACAACGTGTTGGGCAAAGACCGTGTGCACCTTATGCAGAAAGTTGCAGACTATATGGACTTACACTTGAAAAATAGCAGATAAACTAAACCTAGTGATACCACAAAAAAAAAAGCTGTCAGAATTGACAGCTTTTTTTGTGATTTAATTGGAAATAATTTTGATATTGCTAATATGAAATCAATTATCACATACCTAACATTCACGCTGTATTGCTATATTGTTTCAGGCCAATCAATTGCAAGTGAATTAAAAACAAATGATACAATTAGCATCAAAATACTATCAGTGCTACCTGATTCATTTCCAAATGTACAACTTGTAATTAAAGCCAATAGCCAAAAGGGATTCCCACTTTGGGATTTGAAGAAAGAAGTTGTACGTGTATTTGAACAAAAAGATACATGCATGATTCAACAATTTATGCCAATAACCAAAGAGCAGCCTATAACAATGGTTATTGTTGTGGATCATTCATTAAGTATGTTAACGGATGCCGGACAAGAGCTTTCAGTTTATGACTACTATTATCCTGAGCAATTGAGGTCAAAATCTCCTTTACACAAAGCAAAAAAAGCTATACGCAGTTTTATTAATGAATTTGATTCAACAAAGGATAGCATTGGGCTTGTTTCATTTTCAACATCAATTTCGCATGTCATCCCTCCTGCGAGCAATAGAAATAAAATAATTGAACAACTGAATGTGTTGACAGAAGACGGCAGTACCGCCTATTTTGATGCCGTGTATAAAGCTCTGGAGTTACTAAAAGATAAGGAGGGTGTAAAATATATTATCGCATTAACAGACGGAGATGATAATATGTCAGCCAAAAGTTTGAATGAGGTAATTGCATATGCCAATAGATGTGAAGTTCCTATATATAATATTGGTTTGGGAAATGTAACCACAAAGCCACTAAAAGAGATGTCTGTTAAAACACAGGGTGAGTTTTTCTATGC
>CAYSBE010000056.1:0-12050 GCA_964429245.1 uncultured Bifidobacteriaceae bacterium
TGGCAGAAAAAACAGGAGGAAACTGTTGTTGAATACCCACAAAACCTAAAGCAGTTTGCGCTATCATTTCTTGGGTAATATGTGACGTTTCAAATTGGTGGTCAAATTCAGTTTCTAAATCGAATGAAGGCGTAGAAGCGCCCAGTGTAATAATTCCTGTATATTCTTTCTCATCCGCCATATACAGGTCAATGTTTTTAGTTTCTTTTCCAACACAAACAATCAGCAAGCCTGTTGCAAGCGGATCTAGGGTGCCTGCATGCCCTACTTTTAATTTCCTTTTGCCTGGCGGGAGCCCGGGCACATATTTGTGTAAGTTTTTAATTAATGTGTAGCGAAGTTTATTGACTACATCAAACGATGTCCACTGTAATGGTTTATTAACTAAAATAACTGCTCCTGTTTCAGGATGAAAATTCATAGTTTATTTTGCAGATAAAATCATTCCTGTTTGCCATGCATACAACAAAAATACAATACCAATAATGATACGATAATATCCGAAATGCTTAAAACCATATTTGGTTAAAAATAGTATGAATGATTTTACGGCAAATAAGGCCACTACAAATGCTACAATGAAACCCACAAGCAGGGTCACCACATTACTTTGTGTAATTTGCTCATATGACTCAAGTAAATCAAGCCCGCTGGCAGCAAACATGGTAGGAATTGCCAATAGAAATGAAAACTCCGCAGCTTGTTTAATATTGAAACCGGCTGCAATTCCCCCAAAAATTGTAGCAGCCGCACGCGACATTCCGGGTATCATACTCAGGCACTGTACAAGCCCTACTAAGAATGCGTCTTTGTAGGAAATGTCCTCTATTTCTTTGTAACGACTTTCTTTATGTGTTGACCATTTATCTAAAATCAATAGAACTATCCCACCTACAATCAAGGTGACACTTACCACATATGGATTAAATAAGTAAGTTTTAATGGTTTTATATGCCAACAATCCAATAATGGCTGTGGGTAGAAATGCAATGAATAATTTATAGTAAATATCCAATCCCACTAAAAATCTTTTATAGTACAAAAACACAACTGCCATGATTGCTCCCAACTGTATGACAATTTCAAATGTTTTCACAAATTCATCATCATGTATACCCATTAATGATGATGCCAGAATCATGTGTCCTGTGGATGAAACGGGAAGAAACTCTGTAATTCCTTCTATTATGGCAATAATAATTGCCTGAAATAAATTCATTTAAGAGGAAAATTATTCTGCCTTTTTAGGGCGATACATAATGGCAACCAACTCGATAACAAATCCAATCATCACAGTAATTGGTGCAAGGGTAAGCTTGGTTGTGTTATAAATATCTTCGGTACCTGACATCAACATGAAACCAATGATAATAACTACCATTCCGGCTAGCATGAGCATATAATTTAGTTTACCAAACATGAATGTGGAAGATTCAGCTTGTTTTTCGGTACTTTTTAAGGTTGTTTTTTTCGACATGTTTTTTTTACTTATTAATATAGCTCATCAATACGCATCTTCAAGTACTTGTTGGTTGAGATCATACTGCTGAGCATGGTGATAATAACACCTACAATAATAACAACTACATACAAGATTGCAAATTGCTGTTCATTATAGAGTTTTTCAATACCTCTAATCCAATGCGGCATGCCATACAGCAAGCCAGTCATAAGCAAGCACGCTACTACTCCTCCATACAAACCGTGCAAAAATGATTTAATTACAAATGGTTTGATAATAAATGCGTGTGTTGCTCCAACCATTTGCATGCTTTTGATAATAAAACGCTGGGCATACAAATTTAGTTTGATGGTATTGTTAATGAGGGTGATGGCAATAAGTAAAAAAACCAAACTCAATGCAATTAATACCCCAGCAATCAATTTGATATTTTTGTTTACTTCATCGATAATGATTTTTTGATATACAACTTCTTGCACCTCGGGATTGCGATTGATTTCACTATTTATTCTTGAAATCTCATCTCCATTGGCAAATTCTGATTTTAAAAATAACTCAATGGATGGCTGCAACGGATTGTAACCCAAAAATTCAACAAAATCCTGACCAACTTCTTTAGAAAACTGCTGCGCAGCCTGATCACTGCTTATAAATTTAGCTGATTTGCAATAATCTTTTTGAGAAATGGTTTTGAACACCCGATCCATATCTTCCTGTTTGCTATCTGCTCTAAGGAATACGGTTATTTGAAAGTTTTCTTTAATCGTTTCACTTAGTTCGTTTCCATTTATAAGAATGATACCAAACAATCCCATCATAAATAGTACCAGTGAAATACTAATGATGGAAGGCAAATAGGAGACTTTTCGTCTTTTTCTAATTCTTGGAGGTGTGCTCATAATTCAGTAGCGAACTTATCAAATTTCTAACTTTGGGAACACAAACGATATCCACAACAAATCAATTACCGTTGGTATATGTGTAATAATTGCTGCATAAGCATTTGTTTATCAAACTTTTCAAGTTGTTTCAACGCATTTATTTTAAGCTTTTCAAGCAATAGGCCATCGTTAACCAATTTGTTTAGCTGTATAGCCATCCCTTCAATATCATGTGGGTTGCAATATAAGGCTGCCTCCCCTGCAACTTCTACCAAACTGGATGTATTTGCTGTAAGTATGGGTGTATTGGTTTGCATGGCCTCCAACAACGGAATTCCAAATCCTTCGAATTCTGATACGTAGGCAAATGCCTTAGCCAACTTATACAAAAGAGGCAGGTCTTCAAACTGAACATCATCCAAAATAGTCACTTTTTCAGACATGTTGTTATCCCTAATAAATGCATCAATTTCGTCTGCATAAGAAGTGCGTTTGCCAACAATCATCAACTTTATGTCATGCAAATCGGCCTTCAAAAATGCTTTAACTAAACTTAACTGATTTTTACGCTTTTCAATTGTACCAACTGTTAGCATAAAATTGGTATCAATACCATATTTGGCCTTTAGAGTTGAGAAGTCTGCATTACCGTTATTTACCTTTTTGAATCGTTCATCACAATCTTGATAGACCACAGATATTTTAGATGCATCCGTACCAAAGTAAGTTGTGATGTCATCAGCTGTCTGCCGGCTTGCTGCAACAATATGGTCAGCCACATTGCATGCGTATTGAAATTTTTTTTTGTAAATGTATCGGTCAATATTGCTATAGTAACCAGGATACCGGAGAAAAATTAAATCATGAATGGTTACAATCTTTTTTCCTCTAAACTCGTCAATACCCAGAGGCAATTCGTTGCTTAACCCATGATATACATCCAACTCCAATTCATTACAAATATTGGCAATAGCATACGTTCGCCAAAAAGACGGAAACAACTTCCCAAGTGCTGAGTCGGGGGTAATGATGTTTACATTTTGAAATAAGTCCCCAATATTAAACAAATCGTTTTTTGAATCAGGAGCAAACAAATACAGTTCATGTTCGGGATATTGTTGTGCAAAGGAGCGAATGACCCAGCGGGAGTAATTCCCCAAACCTGTTGAGTTGGCAAAAGCCCGTTTAGCATCAATCCCTATTTTCATGAATTTCCTTCTGAATAAAAAACAAATGTATGTATCATATTATACCGCTACTTGGTGTTCTCTCAAGGCATCATTTAAGGATGTCTTTTTATCTGTTGAATCTTTTCTTTTTCCAATAATCAATGCACAAGGAACCTGGTATTTTCCGGCAGGAAATTCTTTTTCATAGGTCCCGGGTATTACAACCGATCTTGCGGGAACCACACCTTTGTATTCGATTGGTTTTTCGCATGTAACATCAATAATTTTTGTGCTCATGGTTAAGGTAACACCGGCACCAAGTACAGCTTCTTTCTCTACACGCACCCCTTCCACTACTATACATCTTGAGCCAATAAAACAACCATCTTCTATAATTACGGGTGCGGCTTGTACTGGTTCTAACACACCACCAATGCCTACACCGCCACTCAGGTGAACGTGTTTTCCAATTTGCGCACAACTACCAACAGTTGCCCAGGTATCAACCATTGTTCCTTCATCTACATAGGCTCCAATATTTACATATGAAGGCATCATGATTACTCCTTTTTGTAAAAATGCACCGTATCGTGCAACTGCATGTGGCACCACCCTAACGCCAAGTGCTGCATAATTTCTTTTAAGCTTCATCTTATCGTGAAACTCAAATGGCCCTACTTTAATAACTTCCATTTGCTGAATAGGAAAATAAAGTATCACAGCCTTCTTTACCCATTCATTCACTTTCCATCCGTTTTCAACAGGTTCTGCTGTACGCAGCACTCCCTTATCCAGTTGATCAATTACTTCTCTAATCGCTTGCTGGGTAGTATCATTTTGCAATAACGTTCTGTCTTCCCAAGCTTGTTCTATCGTTTGTTGTAAATTCATATCCTAAAAATAGTGGTTGCAAAATAGGGAATGCCGCTTGGTGTAACAAACCTATTCCCAATATTTGATTATTATTGCCCGTTATATTTGACCATCAACCGATTTTCAAACAGAAAGTAAATATGAAAACCAGATCATCACGCAAACCCAAACTAATTGAAAGGACTGCTGAAAGACATGATATTGAAGAGATTATTGAACTCTCAAAGATATGCTTTCCCGACAGCGAACCATGGACATATGATATGCTGGATAGTCAGTTTAAAAATTTCAGAGAGGGCATGCAGGTTATTGAATATGAAGGTAAAATAGTTGGATCAGCAGCAAGCCTCATCATCAACTGGGATGATTATGATGATGACCATACCTGGAAAGAAATTTGTGACAACGGATACATTACCAATCATGACGAAGATGGCGATACATTGTATGGAATTGAAGTGATGGTACACCCCGAGTACCAAGGGCTGAAAATTGGAAGAAGGCTTTATGAAATGCGCAGAAACCTGTGTGTTGACAAAAATTTGAGCCGAATACTAATAGGTGGCAGGTTGCCAAATTTCCACAAATACTCGAGCAAATTTGGCGTAAGGGCATATGTAAAACGGGTAATAGAAAAGAAAATTAAAGATCCGGTAATTACTTTTCAGTTATCGCAGGGATTTACCATTCAACGCATTATTAAAAATTACCTGCCTGATGACCACGACAGTGAAGGATATGCAACGCTGCTTGAATGGATAAACCTTGATTATGTGCCGGAAACACACCGCGAAAGAACCGTTATCATGAAAAAGGTTCGGGTATGTTGTATCCAGTATGAGTTGCGTAAAGTGCGAAATTTTGAGGAGTTTGCTCAGCAATGCGAGTATTTCACGGATGTTGCCTCCAACTACAAGTCTGACTTTGTTTTGTTTCCTGAACTCTTCACAACACAATTGCTTTCCCTTTATGATTACAAAGGAATGAGCCCTGAGGATAGCATTAGAAAGCTTGACAAATACACCGAGAATTACATTCAACTGTTTTCACGTTTATCACTTGAATACAATATCAACATCATAGCCGGCACTCACTTGCAAATTGAAGACGATAATTTATACAATATTTCCTACCTCTTTAAACGTGACGGCACATTTGACAAACAGTACAAAATACACATCACCTCAAATGAAGCCAAATGGTGGGGAGTAAGACCGGGAAATGAAATAAAAGTATTTAATACCGATTGCGGAAAAATTGCCATAAATGTATGTTACGATATAGAGTTTCCGGAGATGGCTCGTGTAGCATGCCAAAAGGGGGCCAAAATTATTTTTGTACCTTTCTCTACAGATGAAAAACACGGCTATCTCAGGGTAAAACTCTGTGCTCAGGCACGTGCTGTTGAAAATCAAATTTTTGTGGCTACTGCAGGTACCATCGGAAATATTCCTTCGGTTGACAATATGGATATCAACTATGCACAATCCGGCATATACACCCCAAGCGATTTTGCTTTTCCACCTGATGCCGTTGCAGGTGAGTGCAGCACCAATATTGAAACTGTGGTTATTGCTGATCTTGATTTGGCAGATATTGAACGCGCACGAAATACAGGTACAGTATTAAATTGGAAAGACCGAAGATTAGACATGTACGAAGTGGTTGAAAAATAATGCTTTATCTAACGCTCAGGAAGGGGAAAAATTCTTGCTAACAATCCATACGCCTGCAATCGTAAAAACAACCCCAATAAGCATATCAATTGTAAGTGGCTCGCTTAAAAACAAGTAGCCTAAAAATACAGCCACCATGGTATTGATGTATGCATAGGTTGATACAATGGCAGATGGTAATTTTTTAAGGATATACATATAACAGCCATAACTCAAAATAGAGCCTATAATAACCAAATAAATTACGGCAATAATGGCATCCCTATCAGGATTCATATGTTCCCACTCTCCCAAGAAAGTTCCTGTAAGCAGAAGCAAAAAACCACCTGCAACCATTTGCAATCCGGCTCCATAAAGTGGATGTATTTTTACATGGCTGCGTTTGGCAACAATGCTTCCAAATGCCCATGCAATATTTGCAATAAATACAAATACAATTCCAAGCGCATAATTCACATTTCCCAACTCGCCTGTTTTATTCCTAAAAATCATCACCTGAGCTATAAAACAAATGACAAACCCGGCTGCTACTTTCCAATTGATGATTTCCCTTTGTTTTCCAAAAGCACTGATTACAACCATCCATATCGGTGTAAGTGCGCACACAATAGCGGCTAAACCACTGGGTACATATCGCACCGCCCACGATACCAAACCATTTCCCAATAACAACATTAAAAATCCTGTTCCTGCAAAATGTTTCAAATCTGATGTTGACGGTTTTGGATATCCCCGTAATAGAAAATAGCTTCCAATAATTACCCCGGCAACACTTTGACGAATTCCGGCCATTAAAAATGGAGGCATCGTTTGCACACCTATGCGTATGGCAAAAAAGGTAGTTCCCCAGAAAATGGCTACTGCAGCAAATGCTAGCCATGCTTTTAATGGATCTGAAGTAATTGGATTACGCAAAATGCTCGTTTAATTGATTGGACAAAGAAGTGAAATATTCAGCACTCTTTTGCAAACGGCTGCCATACCAACTAAACATTTCTCCATTTACCAATACTATTTTGGCTCCGGGAAGTATAGCTTGCAATTCATCAATATGCTTATTGGCAAAAGGATAAGGCTCTGAGGAAAGTAAAACAACTTCGGCACCGCTTCGCTTCAGGTCATCCAAACTTACTTCGGGGTATCGTGAACCTGATTTCGAAAAAACATTGACCAATCCCATTCGTTGCATCATATCGTTAATAAAAGTATCAGAACCAGCTACCATCCAAGGGTTTCGCCAAATATAGTAAGCAGCTTTTCGGGTATTTTGTATGGTTATTTTTTGAAATGATTGCGCAATTGTATCTCCTAAATTTTCAGCTAAGATCTCAGTATCGGTTATGCAACCAATCCTATTTATCATTTCCAACGAATCCCCAAGATTTTTGATATCACTCATCCAAACCGGAAACTCTTTCATCAGCTCTTCTATCTGTTTTTGCTCATTTTCTTCCTTATTGCCAATAATTAAGTCTGGTTGCAGGCTCCTTATTTTTTCTAGATTTAATTTTTTGGTTCCACCAATACGCGGTTTCGTAGCATGCATTTCTGCCGGATGAATGCAAAAAATTGTTTGCCCAACTACCCTATCTCCCAAACCCAATTCGTAAAGCAATTCGGTTTGCGAAGGCACAAGTGAAACAATGCGTTGTGGCGGAAAAGGCATGTCCACCTTCCTATTCATCATATCTGTAAAACTGCGTATTATCATATATAATTGGACAATATGTTTGCGTTGCGGGCAAAATTATTTTTATTTGTTAAATACACCTCATTTAATCATGGAAACAGAAAACACAAGCAGCAGCAACAAAGTTCTAATTAATCACGCATTAAGATGGGGAGCCATCATGGGAATGACCATCCTTATCATACAATTGATGGTCTATCTATTGTCTAAAAGCTCACTTGTATCGTTTACGTACGGTATCGTTAATTTTATATTACAAGTTATTTTACTTGTTGTAGCGGTATATGTATATCGAAAAAATATAAACAATGGACTGCTTAGTTTCGTTGAGGGATTTACCATTGTGATGCTCATATTTGCCGGAAGTGCATTAATCAATTCGGTATTTCAGTTTCTGCTCTATAATGTAATTGACCCTGATTTATCAACGTATATCTATGAACGGACACTGGAAATGACCACGAATATGATGGAAAAGTTCGGAGCTCCTGAAGAAGAAATTGAAAAGGCTATAGAAAAAATAAATCCCGAAGATTTGAAACTTACACCACAACGATTGGTTACCAACTACTTTTTTTCTTTATTGTTTGGCGTTTTCTTTGCCGTTATTATTGCAGCTATATTCCGTAAAAAACCGCAGATTGATCAAATTTCCTAATGAGCCACACACAAATATCCGTTATCATACCACTATTTAATGAGGATGAATCATTGCCTGAATTATCTGATTGGATAATGAAGGTAATGAATGAACACAACTACACCTACGAAGTAATTTTTATTGATGATGGCAGCACGGATAATTCATGGCAAGTCATCAATCAAATACAACAGAAATCTTCCCACTTTAAAGGCATACGTTTTCGCAGAAATTATGGAAAATCAGCAGCGCTAAATGTGGGATTTCAGGCTTCTGTTGGTGATGTTATCATTACGATGGATGCTGATTTACAAGATAGTCCGGATGAAATACCCGATTTATACAACCTGATTGTGAAAGAGGGGTATGATTTGGTTTCGGGCTGGAAACGCAAACGCTATGATCCAATAACCAAAACCATTCCAACCAAACTGTTCAATTGGGCTACACGAAAAATGAGCGGCCTGGAGCTTCACGACTTCAACTGCGGGCTAAAATCTTACCATAAAGATGTGGTAAAAAACATTGAAGTGTACAACGAAATGCACCGTTATATTCCTGTGATAGCTAAATGGGCCGGGTACTATAAAATTACAGAAAAAGAAGTACAGCACCGCGCGCGAAAATACGGGACTACCAAATTCGGTTTAGAACGATTTGTAAACGGATTTCTTGATTTACTTACCATATTTTTTGTGTCAAAATTCGGAAAAAAACCAATGCACTTTTTTGGTGTACTTGGAACCATTTCATTCTTCATCGGTTTTATCATAACTAGTATTTTGTTGGGCGAAAAAATTTACAACTCATTTAATATGGTTGAACAGCGGGCAGTTACTGAACAACCTTTGTTTTACCTTGCGCTTGTATTGCTCATTGTAGGCGTTCAATTATTTACTGCCGGTTTTATAGGAGAAATGATTTCTAGAAATGCAACCGAAAGAAATATATACGGCATTAAAGATAAAACCGGATTTTAACCTGTGGCAAAAATTCTCATTGTAGGTCCTGCACATCCACTGCGTGGCGGATTGGCCACTTTCAATGAAAGGCTTGCACATAGCTTTAATGAGCAAGGACACGAATGCCACATACTTAGCTTCTCGCTTCAGTATCCATCTATTTTATTCCCCGGTAAATCACAATTTTCCACCGATGCTGCGCCATCAGATTTAAAAATCATGAGCAGCATCAACTCGATAAATCCAATAAATTGGCTATTGGTCGGAAATAAAATAGCTAAAGCAAAATATGATATTGTAATCTTTAGGTATTGGCTAAGCTTTATGGCTCCTGCATTTGGAACAATTGCCCGTCAAATCAAATCGAACAAGCACACCCGTATTTTTGCCATTACAGATAACCTTATACCTCACGAAAAACGTTTTTTTGACAATGCCTTAACTCGTTATTTTATAAAAGCGTGTGATGGATTTCTTACGATGTCTCAGGCAGTAAAACAGCAACTCATCAGTTGGAATATTAATAAACCAATTACCTACACGCCTCATCCAATGTATGATATGTTTGGTTCAGGTATTGATAAAATGGAAGCCAAAAGAAAACTTGGTCTTGAAACTGATTGCAACTACCTACTATTTTTTGGTTTTATCAGAAGATACAAAGGATTACAACTATTACTTGATGCCCTGCATGATGAACGAATAATAAAACGCAACCTCAAAGTGATTATTGCCGGTGAATTTTATGAAGATGCTAAACCTTACCTAAAACAGATTGAGGAACTGAATTTGAAGCAACGTGTTGTGTTGCGAAACGACTTTATACCAAATAGTGAAGTTGCTGCCTATTTTAGTGCCGCAGATGCAGTAATACAACCATATACTGATGCCACGCAAAGTGGTGTTACGCAAATTGCATATTACTACAACAAGCCTATGATTGTTACAAATGTAGGTGGACTTGCGGAATTAGTACCTCATGAAAAAGTGGGACTTATTTGTGAAGTAAATGCGTATTCCATTGCTACAGCTATTGCACGTTTCTATGATGAAAACATGGAAGCACAGCTGAGTAAAAACGCCTCCATTGAAAAACAAAAGTTTACTTGGAGTACACTTACCAATTGTATTCTAAGTCTTGCCAATTGAATGTCGTTAATCACATAAAAGTTTGTCACTTTGCGAGTGTTCATACCATTAATGATACAAGGGTATTTTATCGCGAATGCCAATCACTTGCCAAGGTATATGATATTACACTTATTGGCATTGGCAACTTTAGCGGACAAAAAAACGGGGTAAATATCATTGGTATTCCAAAACCCAAAAGCCGTATTCATAGGTTAGTATTTACCACTTGGATTGTATTTTTTAAAGCATTGAGAATAAATGCCCGTGTGTATCATATTCATGATGCGGAATTACTACCTTTTGGGATCATCCTGTCCATATTGGGTAAAAAGGTAATTTATGATATCCATGAAAATACATACGAAGACATTCGACATAAACCATGGATTCCCACTCCTATGAAGTGGATTTTTTCACGTAGTTATAAATTACTTGAATGTATTTCCTCTCATTTTATGCATTTCATCATTGTAGTTGCAAAACATGAACTTGCTTCTCATTTTTGCAAAAGAAGGTACACAATTATTCAAAACTTTGCAGACACAGAGGAGCTAAAACCATATCGTGTTGAAAATCGAAGTTCACTGTCTGAAAATAGGTTGCTATATATGGGCACTATTCAGGATATGTATTATGATTTCAACATACTTGCAGATGCTGTTGCCTTGTTGTTGAACGAAAATATTCCCATAAAAATTCACGTGGTGGGTTTTGCCAAAAACTATATCCATAATGAATGGCACCTGCATCCTCAATATGCTTTATTAAAAGAACATTTCCATTTCGCAGGACATCAAAGTCCTCAATATGCCTATGAAATTTCCCAACAATGTAAAATAGGTATTTGCCTAAAAAATCAACCCGAAAGCATTTTGGTTTCTCATGAACGAAAATTCTTTGAATACATGGCATTGGGTTTGCCTTCTATTTGTTGCGATTCTCATATCTATAAAGATATATTAGACACATGTAAATGTGGCAAAAGCGCAAATCTTACAGATGCCCGTAGCATAGCAGATGCACTCAAACAAATGCTGAATGAACCCCAATTGCTTGACAATATGGCGAAGGAAGGTATTAAGGCTTCTGACCAATTGTTTAACTGGAGCTCACAGGAAAAAATCTTACTTGAACTCTATCAAAAACTAATTTGATACTGCTTTATTTCTTATTTTCAGTAAAATATTGATAGAAATATGGAATGGTTTCAATGCCTTTCAGGTAATTGAAAATACCATAATGCTCGTTGGGTGAATGCAGCGCATCACTGTCCAACCCAAATCCCATCAATACAGATTTTAAACCCAGTTCTTTTTCAAACAGTGCCACAATTGGTATACTCCCTCCTCCACGTGTAGGAATTGGCTTTTTACCAAAGGTTGTTTCCATGGCCCTAGCCGCAGCCAGGTATGCTGGCGAATCGGTTGGTGTAACTACTGGCTCACCTCCGTGGTGCGGACGAACTTCAACCTTCACTCCTGCCGGTGCAATGCTTTCGAAATGTTTTTGAAACAACTCGGTTATTTTATCGCTATTTTGATTCGGAACTAAACGCATAGAAATTTT
>CAYSBE010000056.1:12150-16159 GCA_964429245.1 uncultured Bifidobacteriaceae bacterium
ACAAATTTGCCTAGGTTGTTGCTTCCCACTTCCTCTTCCCCTTCAATCATAAACTTGATATTACAAGCAAGTTTATCGTGCTTCATCATGTACTCGAATGCCTTCACATGCATATACATTTGTCCTTTGTCATCGCAGGCACCACGGGCAAAAATTGCTCCGTCAGGATGCACGGCTGTTTTGCGAATGGTTGGCTCAAACGGTGGCGTTTCCCACAACTCAAGTGGCACAGCAGGCTGCACATCGTAGTGACCATAAACGAGCACTGTGGGTAAAGATGTATCAATGATTTTCTCGCCATACACAATCGGGTATCCGGCTGTAGGGCACACCTCAACTTTATCAGCTCCGGCTGCTATCAGTTTATCTTTAACAAATTCTGCTGTGCGCAACACATCAGCAGCATAGGCAGGGTCGGCACTGATGGATGGCATGCGAAGAATCTCAAATAACTCATCTAAAAATCGTTGCTTGTTTGATTCGATGTAACTTTTTATATCACTCATGTGTAGTTGATTTTAATGTGTACAAATGTAATTGAAATGCTTTCAAAAAAATTAGAATAAGATTATAACTTATATATTAAACTGCTACAAAGAAAAAAATATTGTGTGCATTAGTTGACGATAACAAATTGCCAAAAAAATGTTATTTGCGCTGTTCACTATTTAAGACAATAACAACATGGGAAAAATATTAATCATTGATGACGAGAAAACCATTCGCACAACGCTTAAAGAAATACTTGAGTACGAAGGCTATCAAGTAGATGAAGCTGCTGACGGTATAAGTGGACTTGAAAAACTCGAAAATGAAGATTATGAAGCCGTTTTGTGCGATATCAAGATGCCCAAAATGGATGGCATTGAAGTATTAACAAGGGCAGCAGAGATTGCTGATGACATACCATTTATCATGATTTCGGGAAATGCAACCATTGACAATGCAGTGGAGGCCACTAAAAAAGGTGCCTACGATTTTATATCCAAACCACCTGACCTTAACCGATTGCTCATTACGCTGCGTAACGCAATTGATAGAAAATCAATTGTAATTGAAAACAAGGTATTGAAACGTAAAGTTGGCAAAACACGTGAAATCATTGGCGAATCACCAGCCATTATGAATATTATCGATACCATTGAAAAGGTGGCACCAACAGACGCTCGGGTACTTATCACAGGAGAAAACGGAACAGGAAAAGAGTTGGTGGCACGTTGGATACACGAAAAAAGCAATAGGGTTAAAAGTCCGCTTGTAGAAGTAAATTGTGCAGCCATTCCAGCTGAGTTAATCGAAAGCGAATTATTTGGCCATGAAAAAGGAGCATTTACCTCTGCCATCAAGCAACGTATTGGCAAATTTGAACAAGCTGATTCTGGCACGTTGTTTCTTGATGAAATTGGCGACATGAGTCTTTCTGCACAAGCCAAAGTATTGCGTGCATTGCAGGAAAACAAAATCACACGAGTTGGTGGTGATAAGGATATTGAAGTAAACGTGCGAGTAATTGCCGCTACAAACAAAGACCTGATGAAAGAAATTGAAAAAGGCAACTTTCGCATGGATTTGTACCACAGGTTAAGTGTTATTCTGATACATGTACCCTCACTTAATGAGCGTAAAGATGATATCCCACTTTTGGCTGAAAAATTTGTACGCGAAATTTGTGAAGACAATGGCATCCCTAGGAAAAATATTAATCCCGGTGCATTAAACGAACTGACCAAGCTTTCTTACACAGGCAATATTCGTGAGCTGCACAATGTAATTGAACGTTTAATTATATTAAGCGGACCAAGAATTACAGAAGAAGATGTTCAGCGTTTTGCTACCCCAATCAATCAGGCCAATTCTGAAAAAAATATTTTCGAACGATACAGCACATTACAGGAATTTAAAGACCATGTAGAAAAAGTATTTATTGAAGAGAAACTAAAGAAAAATGGATGGAATGTAGCTAAAACAGCTCAGGAAATTGATATTCAACGTAGTCATCTTTACAATAAAATTGACAAATATACCCTCAGAAGAGGCGAAATGAGTGCCGAAGCTTAACCATCAACCTGCCCCAGTTACGCTATGACAGGAAACGATATTTACCGGGCAATAGAATTTTTAAAGTCAGGTGAACTGGTTGCTATTCCAACCGAAACAGTTTATGGCTTGGCCGCAAATGCATTTAATGCAAATGCTGTAGCTAAGATTTACGAAGTGAAAAACAGGCCATTTTTTAATCCGTTGATTATTCATACCGATTCGGTAGAAAAAATGAAGGAATGGGGACTGACTATTCCTGAAAAGATGAGCCAATTAATTGATGAGTTTTCTCCGGGGCCCATTACATTTGTTATTCCATCATCGAATCAAATTCCTGATTTAGTAACTGCCGGTACAAATGCAGTTGCCATACGTATTCCAAACCATCCGCTAACCTTGTCATTGCTGGCACAAATTGATTTTCCGCTAGCTGCTCCAAGTGCCAACCCAAGTGGGTTTATTTCTCCTACTAATGCATGGCATGTAAATGAACAACTGGGAGATAAAATTGCCTATATATTAAATGGTGGTGAATGTTCTGTTGGTATAGAATCAACTATCATTTCCTTTGTTCATGAAGAACCCACGCTACTACGGTTAGGTGGAATAACAAAAGAAGAAATCGAAAATTGTATTGGAACCATTGCAGATGGAACACAATACACCATATCCAATGATGCAGAAAATGAAGCCCCATTGGCCCCGGGAATGCTGTCTCGCCATTATGCGCCTTCACACCAACTCATATTTGGGAATGTAAAAAAGTATACTGCCTACTTTGAACCGGAAAGAATTGGGGTTATTGCATTCTCGTCTATTTATGAAAGTATTCCCGCACGAAACCAATTCGTTTTATCTATGAATAGAGACCTAAAAGAAGCTGCACAAAAACTTTTTTCAGCCATGCGTGAAGCAGACAAACTGGATATCGATGTTATTCTAGCAGAAAAATTTCCGGATGAGGGAATTGGAAGGGCTATTAATGATCGATTGAAACGCGCAAGTGTGAAAGAATAAATTAGATTCGTATGGTGAGAAATCCAAACTTAGATCCGGAAGAAGACAACCTGTCGAATACGGAAAAAGAAATAGAAAAAGTTTTACGCCCCCGTGCATTCGAAGACTTTACCGGTCAGGAAAAAATACTTGAAAACCTGCGTGTATTTGTGCAAGCCGCAAAGATGCGTGGCGATGCGTTAGACCATGTATTGCTACACGGCCCTCCGGGATTGGGCAAAACCACCCTTAGCTATATCATTGCAAATGAACTGGGCTCTAATATCAAAACAACCTCAGGACCTGTATTGGAAAAGCCGGGCGACCTTGCGGGATTGCTTACCAATTTGGAAAAAGGCGATTGCCTCTTTATTGATGAAATACACCGATTAAGTCCGGTAGTTGAGGAGTTTTTATACTCTGCTATGGAAGACTACCGCATTGACATCATGATAGATAGTGGACCTAATGCCCGCAGCATTCAATTAGAAATAAATCCGTTTACGCTTATTGGTGCCACTACCCGTTCGGGGTTACTCACTTCTCCCCTTCGAGCACGATTTGGAATCAACGCCCGACTTGAATATTATGACCGTGAATTGATGAAACAAATCATCACACGTTCTGCTATGATCATGCAATGCCCAATTGAAGAAAAAGCAGCCGAAGAAATTGCTCGCAGAAGTAGAGGAACACCCAGAATTGGAAATGCATTGTTGCGAAGAACCAGAGATTTTGCACAAATAAAAGGTGACGGAACCATCACACTCGATATCGCAAAATTTGCCTTAAATGCACTCAACGTAGATGCGCAGGGACTAGATGAAATGGACAATAAAATATTGCGCACCATCATTGAAAAATTTAAGGGTGGCCCTGTTGGTATTACAACCATAGCTACCGCTATTGGCGAAGAAAGTGGAACAATTGAAGAAGTATATGAACCTTATTTAATTCAAGAAGGATTTATGGC
>CAYSBE010000057.1:0-16083 GCA_964429245.1 uncultured Bifidobacteriaceae bacterium
AAAATTAAAACCGGACAACGAATCAGAATTCGATGATAACAACAATTGACCTTCGCAGTGATACTGTTACTAAACCCACACCGGGTATGCTTAAGGCTATGATGAATGCAGAGGTGGGTGATGATGTATATGGAGAAGATCCTACTGTGATTGCATTGGAAAAATATACCGCACAATTATTTGGAATGGAAGCAGCCCTGTTTTGCCCAAGTGGCACAATGACCAATCAAATTGCCATTCGGGTGCATACACAAACGGGAGACGAATTGCTTTGTGCAGACAATGCACATATTTATAAATATGAAGGAGGAGGTATTGCATCCAATTCGGGCGTACAAGCCCGCATTTTACCAAGCAGTTATGGAAAGTTTTCTGCAAATCAAATTGAAATAGCTATTAATGCGGATGACCCGCACTTTCCAAAAACATCTCTTGTGTGCCTTGAAAATACGAGCAACCGAGGTGGTGGCAGTGTGTATTCACTTGATGAAATGCAAGCCATTCAGAAAATATGCAAAGCCCGTCACTTGAAGCTTCATCTTGATGGGGCAAGGGTTTTTAACGCCATGATGGCTAAACATTATGCCGCATCCCAATTGGGAAATACATTTGATTCCATATCTATTTGCCTGAGCAAAGGATTAGGAGCACCAGTGGGTTCATTATTAATTGGGAACAAGGATTTCATCAAAAAATCAATCCGGGTAAGAAAAGTATTTGGTGGAGGAATGAGGCAGGCAGGATACCTTGCAGCTGCTGGATTATATGCATTGAATAACCATATTGAACGATTGGAAATTGACCATTTGCACGCAAAAACAATTGCTAACATATTAGAAAATCACCCGGATGTATTATCGGTGTATCCTGTTGAAACCAATATCATTATATTTGAACTGCATGATGAGGAAACTTGCAGCAAACTCCAACATTACCTCTTATCAAAAAATATTAAAGCAAATAAGGTATCACCTGTATCCATGCGATTTGTGCTTCATTTAGACATAACTGAAGATATGATTGGTATACTTCAAAATGTTTTGAATTCTTTTAGCAGTAAATAATCGAAAAACTAATATTTGACGCATCCAAAAATTATTAATCATATTCGTTATTGTATTCCTGTCCGGGTATTGTTCGGCACAAGTAGTAAAAGGTACGGTTAAAAACCAAACGGGTGAGGTATTGCCTTTTGCAACCATTTATATTCAAGGAAGCAATATCAGTACTACTTCAAACGAATACGGAAGTTATCAGTTAAAACTTGATACAGGTAATTACACCTTGCGTTGTGTATTATTAAGTTATAAACCCTTTCAAATCTCTATTCATTTAAATTCAGGCCAACTCTTCAATCTTGATATTGTGCTTGATGAGCAATCTTATCAATTGAATGAGGTAAAAATTAGTGCCCAAAAAGAAGATCCTGCATATGCTATTATTAGAAAAGCAATAGCATATAGGGAAATTTATAAGAAAGAGCCTTACGCTTATTCCTGCAGAACCTACATTAAAGGTTTACAACGATTAACTATAGTACCAAAGAAGGTTTTACTTTTTGAGGTCGATCATGATATCAAACCAGGTATAATTTATTTATCTGAATCGCTTTCTGATTTTTATTTCCAACAACCTAATTTGATTAAAGAAACCCTCATTTCATCCAAAGTAAGCGGTGACAACAGGGCGTTTACGTTTAATCGAGCAGGTGCCATCAAGTTTAATGTATATGAAAACATATTGCCATCTTATGGCTTAAACCAAAGAGGCTTTATCTCTCCAATCGCATCCAATGCGATGATGTATTACAACTACCAACTAGAAGGTGAGTTTAGAGAAAACGGATACACCATATTTAAAATAAAACTATTGCCTAAGCGCACGCAGGATCCGGTTTTTAAAGGCCATATTTATATCATCAAAGACTTGTGGCGTATTCAAAGCACGGATATGTATATAGACAAATCGTCCAATATCGAATTTGTTGATACCTTAAGAATTAGGCAAGAGTATACACGCGAAGAAAATGGTGTTTGGATGCCCACAGCCCAACGTTTTATCTTTAGTTTCAACGTATTTGGATTTAAAGGCAATGGCTACTTTGTGGCATTGTATTCAAATATGAAAGTAAAATCTTCTTACAAACCTTCCTTCTATGGGTTAAAAGAAGAAACAAAAAATACCGACCCACCAATTGGTGATGGCAAGAAGAGCAAACAAGAAGTAAAAAAAATAAAAAGCTCAATCAAACAGGAAAATAAAGTTGATACCCTTCAGCCCATGTTTGACAAACGATTTTTTAACAATGAAATATTAAAAGTTGAAGAACAGGCCAATAAAACATCGGATAGTATTTGGGAGAAATCAAGGGTTATTCCACTTACTGAAGAAGAGCAAATGGACTATAAAATCAAAGACAGTATTGAAGTTATTGAATCGAGTAAATGGTACCAGGATTCTGTTGACCGTATCGAAAATAAATTTAGTTGGAAGGATTTATTACTAACCGGATACATTTACAATGACTCTTACCGAAAAATGGAATATGAAGTAAAGTCGCTGCCATTTATTATCCAATACAATACCGTAGAAGGATTGGTAATTGTACCCGAGGCTACCATCACCAAAAAATTGAATGAAGAGCAAAAAAACATTCAATTTAATCCGGGATTGCGATATGGAACTGCCTCTGAAAAACTGTATGCAAGAATGCAAACAAACTATACATACAATTCCATATCAGAAAGTATGGTGACGGCAGATTTTGGAAAATACGTTGAGCAATTCAATAGCAGTAATCCAATTTCTCCGCTAGTCAACTCTCTATACACACTTCTTGCAGAGCAAAATTTCATGAAATTGTATGAGCAAACTTATGCCAAATTGGGATGGTCATCAGAGGTTGTAAATGGATTAACATTAGAAGCGACAATGTATTATGGCCAACGAAACAAATTAAGTAACAACACTGACTTTACGTTTGATGATATGCCCTCCCGAACATTTACCTCAAATGATCCTATAAATATTGAACAACCGGTTGCATTCTCCAATCATCAGGCGTGTATTATCAATATTGAATCATCGATTGTTTTTAAGCAACGCTACCTTTCGCGGCCTGATATGCGTATTCGATTTCAAAGTAAATACCCAAAAATTCAATTGGGTTATCAAACAGGTATCAGGGCTTTTTCCACTGATGTGCGTTTCGACCATTTGTATACATCAATAGGATGGAATAAAAATTTCAGGATATACGGATACGGCTCAATTGCTGCATCAGGAGGTTTATTTACAAATACCGACAAGCTTTACTTAATGGATTACAAACATTTCAATGGCAATCAAACCATCTTTGCCACAAAAGAATATGCCGGATTTCAATTACTTGACTATTATACCTTCAGTACACACAAGTCATATATTACGTTACAGTACAATCATCATTTCAACGGATTTTGGTTTAATAAAATACCCGTAATCAGAAAACTAAAATGGCAAGAGGTATTTACGATAAACTATTTGAGCACGCCTAGTCAACAACATTACACCGAGTTGGGAATTGGCATCGAACATATATTCAAGTTTTTTAGAATAGATTATTTCCAAGTGCTTAACGGAATCTCTACCTTAGAAAATGGAATTAGAATCGGATTTGGTTTTTAACATCACTTAAAAACCCATTTCTTCCCCACCGGAGTCTCTATCTCTTCGTTGGCTATTTTTTCTTCTGAATATTGATTGGTCTGTTTCTCCAAAACGCCATGACAACGTTAATCTCAAATAACGTGATTCCCACCTACGTGAAAAATCTTGGGTAAATGATTCGGTATCATACACTGCACCAAATCTTTTTGTGTTGAATACATCACTTAATGTAATATTCATCGATAGTTTTTTCGTAATATCCTTAGCAAGGGATATATCTACAAAATATACAGGAATGGTTAAGCCTTGTGGGATAATTCTAGGTGCTTCATAACTCCCTGTGGTTTGAAAAGTAAATGCCAAAGGCAGTTTATAGCTCAACACCACTTTCCCATTCCAGCTAAATCCTTCATTTTTTATGACCTCATTTTGCAAAGTAGTTGCAGATATTTGGGTATAAAAGATATTACCACTAAGTGTCACATCCATTTTTCTTTTAAAGAAACTGTATTTTAAAATATGCTCCCATCCATAGTTGTATGCTTTATCACCATTTATAAATGTGCTTACCAAAATTGTAGAATCTTGGCGAACAGGATCAACATAGGTGAATACATAATTGGTGATGGCATTATCCGTTATTTTGGCATATGCCGAGGTGAAGTAATTTCCATTATCAAAATTAAAACTGTAATTAGCCTCCATGCTATTGATAAACTCAGGAGCTAGGTTTGGATTCCCAATTCTGTAACTTTGCCTATCAGCAAACATAATAAAAGGCATTACCTGCATCCAGCCCGGACGGTTAATTTTTCGGGTAATGTTTAGCTGTACTTCATGATTTTTGGTGATCTTTCTGTTTAGAAACAAACTTGGAAAAAACGCATACTGTAAATTATCAAACCCATCGGGATAGATATATTCAAAAGTTTGGCCTTTATCAGTTAATTCCCCTCTAAAATTTGTTTGCTCAAAACGTAAGCCGGCCATATACCCAAAGCCTTTAAATACGCCTGAATAATTTGCATACACAGCATTTATAAATTCATTTATCTCATAATTATTCGATAAAAGGGAGTCTCTAATAAGTTGGTTATAGGCAGTACCCAATTGTACATCTAAATAAGCTTTATCGGTTCTCAAATTACTTTTTGCGCCAAATTCCCATTTTGAGCTGTCATTGATAGGATTTATAAAATCCAATTGATAGGTATAAATAGCTGACTTATCTCCTCCTTTGTTTTGTTGAACTTCCGGATTGTTTGGCAATAAATTGCCTGACATATCATAGTTGGTGGTTACAAAATCTGAGTTGGCATCACGTTGGCCGGTGTTGTAGGTAAAATCGGTAAGTAGCTCCTTACCGGCTTTTGGAAACGTGTGTTTGTATTGTATTTGCGAAGTATAACCCGTTCTCACCACATCTTGACTGGTGCTGCGTGTTCCGGTACTTACTGGATTCTCAGCATTATCCTCGAATGAAAAAGATTGCTCATCCGTCATTTTCATTTTAAACTGATTGAATGATTGCGAAATCGTAATTACATCACGATTACTAATATTATAGTCAAGTCCAAATCGACCCATTTGCATCAATCGCAACTGGTCTGTAGTATTATCTTGATTGAAATAGCTGCTGGGAACTTCATTGGTCATATTGGTTCGGTATGTATATCCTTCATTAATATTCCCACTCGAATTGATATTATAGGACATAAAGAAATTGAACTTTTTCTCTTTTATGTTCAAGTTCAACATAGCATTGTATCTGTTGTTTGTTCCAATACCGGCATTAAGCATCCCATTGTATCCTGGTTTGGTATTTTTTTTCATGATTACATTGAGTATACCATTGGTTGCCGAGGCATCAAAACGGGCAGATGGGTTGGTAATAATTTCTACCCTATCTATTTGTTCTGCCGGAATTTGCTCAAGGGTAAGAACGGATGGCCTACCATCTATAAAAATGGTTGGAGAACCATTTCGTAAATTTACGTTTCCTTCTCCATCAACGGTAACACCTGGTAAATTTTTCATTACGTCAACTGCCGTTCCACCTTTTGACGAAATATCTTTATCTACATTGAATACCCTTTTGTCAATACTTGTTTGTACAAGTTGGCGTTCGCCTTTAATCACTACTTCACTCAATTGCTTTGCATCTTGCTCAATTCTAATATTTCCTAAATCAAGATCTGTTTGTTTCGGGGCTAATACAATATTTTGGGTAAAAGTGATATAACCGATAAATTGGATACGTACTTTGTACCTGCCCATTGGTACTTTTTCAACGCTAAAATCTCCGTTATTTTTCACCAATGCTCCACCTACAAGGCTATCGCGCATGTTGAGAATTGTTACTGTAGCATAAGGAACAGGCTCTTTTGAAGCAGCATCCAACACTTTTCCGTATATTTTTCCATAAACCATCGGCATATTTCCACTGCGGCCAACATTTGGCGTTTGGGCAGTCAAGATAGTGATGCTAAACACTGCAAATAAGAATGATGCCTTTTTTAAGATATGCATGTAGCTGCTAAAGTATAAATAGTTGTATCCATCTTATTTGTTGTTACATGAATGAACAACTATGTAGATAAACGGTTGCAAATAAGGTTTAATTTCATTTTAATACAAATTGCTTTGCATTAAATATCAACAGATTAATGTTTATGATCTGGGCCAAATACATCCAGTTTATGCCCAAGATGATGCACAAAGTCACGTATTTCTTCTGCTACTTCTTTGTTATCAGTGGCACGTTCAAATGTATCAGCCAGTGTTGCCATGGTTTGAAACATGAACAGGTTCATTTCTTCAACATTCATGTCTTTGGTCCATAAATCAATACGAAGTGCATTTTGTTGCAACCCATCCCAAATAGAAAGGATGACGGCTTTGGCTTCTTGTTTACCTTCTACATCTGCATCATCTGCATCCCAATTGATGCTTACAGGCAGATTTTCTTTATCGAGATTAACGGTAAAACGGATATCAGAGGATTTTGTAATTTCGTTTTCTGTACTCATGTAATAATAATTAAAGTGCTATTTCAATTTCGTTTCTCGTTAAGTCTTCAAAAGTTTCCTGTTTGCGAATAAGGTGCGCTTTGCCATTATGAATCAACACTTCTGCAGGCCTGAATCTCGCATTGTAGTTGCTGCTCATGGTCATGCCGTAAGCTCCGGCATTTTTAAAGCAAAGAATATCGCCCTCATGCACTTCGCTCATTTTACGATCCCATCCAAACGTGTCGGTTTCGCATATATACCCAACCACAGTATATATTCTCTGTTTCCCATCCGGATTTGAAATATTAATAATCTCGTGATAGGAGTCATACAACATTGGACGAATAAGGTGATTAAGTCCGGAGTTTACTCCTACAAATACAGTCGCTGTGGTTTGTTTGATGATATTGGCTTTAACCAAAAAATATCCGGCCTCACTTACAATAAATTTACCAGGCTCAAACCAAAGTTCAAGCTTACGTCCATAAAGATTACAGAAGTCGGCAAACCTCATTTCAAGTGCTTGTGCAAGTTCCTCAATGTCGGTTGTTACATCATTTTCTTTATAGGCAACTTTAAACCCACTTCCAAAATCAATAAATGCCAAGTCAGGAAAATCTTTTGCCGCATCAAATAAGATCTCTGCCCCTTGCAAGAAAACACCCGGATCCAAAATATCACTTCCGGTATGCATATGTAGGCCATTTACATTAATGTGGTATGTATTCACTACCCTCAAAACGTGCCTTAGCTGATACACGCTGATACCAAATTTTGAATCGATATGCCCGGTGGATATTTTGGAATTGCCTCCAGCTAAAATATGTGGATTGAGTCTTATACAACAAGGAATTCTATTTCCGTATTCAGCACCAAAATGCTCGAGTATAGCAATATTATCAATATTGATATGTACGCCTTTTGCAACGGCTTGTTTTATTTCTTCAAAGTCTACACAATTAGGCGTAAAAATAATCTCTTCGGGTTTAAACCCTGCCTGCAATCCGAGTTCAACCTCGTTAATAGAAACGGTATCCAAACCTGAGCCTGCATGTTTAAGTAAGCGCAGTACATTGGTATTGTTGAGCGCTTTACATGCATATTTTATTTTTACATCTACGGATGAAAATGCGTTTTTCAACCGATTATATTGTTTTAAAATAATTTCACTGTCATATACATAAATGGGAGTGCCGAATTCCTGAGCAATTTGTTCAAGATCAACTCCGCCTGATTGGTATTTGTTATTAATAAGTTGCATCAATTTTTAAAAAAGGAGTGCGAAAATAGAAAAAGCAGTGGATATATCCGCATTTATGTGAAGGCTCATAAAAAACGGGCGGGTTGCAATGCAACCCGCCCGTCAATAATTGATTTTATTTACAAAACTGAATTATTGTACAATCGTCATTTCATTTACAATATTTGGCGCTTGTCCGTATTTTTCAATCAGCCACAATACATACCTGATATCAACATTAATGGTACGTTTGTTCTTAGGATCAAAATGAATATTGCCGCTCATAGCTTCCCAGTTTCCATCAAAAGCCAATCCAATTATTCTACCTTCAGCATCAATTACAGGACTGCCACTGTTTCCACCTGTAATGTCATTATCTGTAAGGAATGCTACCGGTAATTTTCCATCCTTCATGGCATAGCGTCCATAGTCTTTATTTTTGTGCAGTTCTTTTAATCTATCCGGAATTGAAAATTCAGTATTATCTACATTCTTTTCATTTTTTACAATGACCTCATCCAAGTTGGTAATCCATGGATATTTCATGTATGATTTTACAGAGCCATAAGTTAAACGCAAAGATGAGTTTGCATCGGGATAAAAACTTTTCTTAGGATTCATTTCCATCAAACCTTTGATATAAAGACGGCCCAAGCCGGTTATCTTCTCGTTAAAATCATCAACCTTCGGTTTAAAATTGGTATTGTAGTGATTCCTGAAAGCTTCCAGATGAATGTATGCAGGATCTTTTTTCAGTAATGCCAAGCGAGGTGATTTTATAAAACCTTTCGCCATATCTGCATTTGCAAACAAACTGTTTTCAAACACGTAATCCGTATACAACGCAATGGCTTTGCGGGGGTCTGCGTCATATTTCAAAATGGTTTCTTTGAAAAATGGAGCCTGCTGATCTGCAGGTATCAGCCTGTTATATATCACCAAGATGCTGTCAAAAATGCGCTTATCAGCTCTTACGATGGCTTCATCATAAGGCAAACTTTCTGTTGCTGCCAACAATTGGTTTTTAAGTGTATTTAATTTTTCCTTATCGTTTTTACTGAGCGGCTCCTCCAATGCTGCTCCGTATTGGGCATACTTAGTAATGGTTGGCGAACCTATACCTTCTCTGAGCATGGTAGCCTGCAAACTATATGGACGGTAAGCCACAAACACATTATCTACATCAGCCAAAAGAGAATTGTAAGCCTGTTTATCTTTTGCCCATGCAGCAAATGCTTTTTCTTCCTTTTGCTTTTGTTCAAATACTTTGTTGTTTTTTAGCTGCTCTGCTTCTCCGCGAAAATATTTCCAGTAATTAGCGACACTTGCATAGTCGCCACTTAATTTCAAACGAATATCCACGTCTTTATTCATCTCTTCTTTCCATGCATTTAAGCGCACATCACGCAATGATACTATAGCAGGATCTACAATATCGGTTGCTATTTGAACTCCCTGACTAAATTCATAACGATTGGTTCGACCTGGAAAACCCATAATCATGGCATAATCATTTGGTTGGATACCTTTAAGATTAATTGGTAAATGGTGTTTGGCTTTTAACGGCACATTCTCAGGTGAGAATTTTGCAGGTTTTCCATCTTTACCCATATATACCCTAAATAAACTAAAATCACCGGTATGTCTTGGCCACATCCAATTATCGGTTTCTCCTCCAAATTTTCCAATATTTTGTGGCGGTGTTCCTACCAAACGAACATCCGTAAAGCGCTCGAATGTAAATACATAATACGCATTTCCTTTATACATTTCACGGCATTGTGCTTCGTAGTGTGTTCCTTTTGTTACCCGTTCCACTATCGACTTAAAAATACCCGGAAGCTTTGCTGCACGATCTTTTTCATTCAATCCTTTAACGGCTTCCAATACTTCATTGGTAATATCATCAACCCTCACCACAAAGGCAACGGTAAGTCCTTTTACCGGGCGCTCATCTGTATTGCTTTTTGCCCAGAAACCATTATCCAATATATTATCAGATGGTGTGCTCAGGTCGCTGATATAGTCATAACCACAATGGTGATTGGTAAGTACCAGGCCATTTGCAGAAATAACCTCTCCCGTGCAACCACCACCAAACCAAACGATTGCATCTTTCAAACTGCTCTTATTCAAATCATACAATTGTTCCGGTGTAAGCTTTAATCCTTTTTTGTTCATTTCGCCTACAGTTTGGCTATTCAAAAGCCATGGAAGCCACATGCCTTCGTCAGCACGGGCTGTAAATGATGTTGCAAATGTAAATACAGCAACCAAGTAAATTAAAAATCTTTTCATCATGTTTTATTTAATTAAATCGGAGGGCGAATCTATTTGTTTTTGGCATAAACCAAGATCCAATTTGTGATGAATGGCATTTTTTCATTTATTTAGACAAAAATTGGCTTTGTCAAACTTAACATTTGCTTAATATTGCCAAGCGATTGTCACGATTAACTTGCGCAGCAAATTTTAACCTAAATGTTTGGATTAGACCCTACACTCACCGGACTCTTATTATTTTGCCTTTTATTGGCATGTGCATTTGAGTTTATCAATGGTTTTCATGATACAGCTAATGCTGTAGCAACGGTTATTTACACTAACACCTTGAAGCCTTACGTAGCAGTAACTTGGTCGGCTATTTGGAATGCCATTGGCGTGTTTGCCGGTGGAATTGCTGTAGCAATGGGTATCAGTCATTTGCTCCCAATTGAGATTTTAACGGATACCAATGTTGCTCATAATATTGCACTTATCCTATCCCTATTACTAACTGCCATTATTTGGAACTTAGGCACATGGTATTATGGCATCCCATGCTCTAGTTCGCATACATTGATTGGTTCAATATTAGGTGTGGGCATGGCGTTCTCCATATTATCTAATGATTGGACTTTTAAGTTTGTGAATTGGGGAAAAGCCGGTGACATTGGTCTTTCTTTATTGCTCTCACCGCTAATTGGATTTAGTCTTGCTGTAATATTAATGTACATACTTAAACAAGTTGTGCGCAAGAAATCCATTTTTAAAGAACCAAGCACAACTGCACCACCTCCTACTTGGATTAGAATAATATTGATACTTACCTGTACCAGCGTGAGTTTTTCACATGGTTCAAATGATGGGCAAAAAGGTGTTGGATTAATCATGCTTATCCTGATAGCAATTGTACCCGTTCATTTTGCATTAAACCATACCACCAACCTAAATGATTACAATAAGAGTGTAGAGCACACCGGTTATATCATAAATAGAATTGATGGAAATAAGTTGACTGGCAATGATTTTATCAATTATGAAATAGTAAAATCCAATCACTCAAAACTTGCTACATTGGTAAAGGATAAAGAAAACCTTACTCAACTTAGCACTGATGAGCAGTTCGAAGTAAGAAAAGATATTATTGTTTTCAATAAAGCATCAAAAAAGTTACTATCAAGTGAAGACCTAAACCTAAGTTCAAGCGATAAAAAAATGTTTAAGTTAAGACTTGCTGAAACAGCCGACTTAACTGAATACGCTCCTAAATGGGTCATATTACTCATTTCGCTTTCGTTAGGATTAGGAACAATGATAGGTTGGAAAAGAATTGTAAAAACAATTGGCGAAAAAATAGGCAAACAACACCTAACCTATGCTCAGGGTGCATCGTCAGAAATGGTAGCTGCAGGTACTATCGGTTTATCAACTTGGCTTGGGTTACCTGTAAGCACAACGCAGGTGCTTTCATCAGGTATCGCGGGCAGTATGGTGGCAAGCCGTGGGGTGAAAAACCTGCAAGCAGGCACAATTAAAATTATTTTTCTTGCATGGGTGCTTACGTTTCCCGTTACGGTTGTGCTTTCTGGAGGTTTATATTTTCTGTTTCGCGCAATACTCTAATTTCTATATTTCCTTATCATACATCCTTTTGAAATTTGAGCATTGACTCAATTTATTATCTTTGGACATTATCCAAAAAATATTGTCATGTCAACAATCCTATTCAAAAACGCCTCTTTGGTAAATGAAGGGCGCACCTACTTTGCCGATGTATACATCAAAAACGGATTTATTGAGAAAATTGATACCAACGGTATTGCCATGCAGGCCGATAAAGTGATTGATGCTTTTGGCCTTCACCTATTACCAGGAGCAATTGACGATCAGGTACACTTTCGCGAACCGGGTCTGACACATAAAGGTGAATTATATACCGAAGCCAAAGCTGCCATTGCTGGTGGTGTTACTTCTTATATGGAAATGCCCAATACCGTTCCAAGCGCAACCACAATAGAAGAGCTTGAAAAAAAATATGTCAGGGCTGCAGAAGTTTCATTGGCTAATTACTCCTTTTACATGGGTACCACCAACCACAATCTGGAAGAGCTGCTGAAAGTAGATGAACGAAATGTATGCGGAGTAAAAATATTTATGGGTTCCTCAACAGGCGATATGCTGGTAGATGACCCTGAAGCACTAGAGGCCATATTTAAACATGTAAAAACGCTTATTGCTACTCATTGCGAGGATGACCCAATGATTAAAGCAAATGCAGCACGCATAAAGGCAGAATATGGCGATGCTGTTACAGCAAAATTTCACCCCATTATTCGGAATCACGAAGCATGCTATAAGTCTTCGTCCTACGCGGTATCGCTTGCAATGAAATACAATACAAGGTTGCATATCTTGCACATCAGCACCGCCAAAGAACTCGAATTATTTAGAAACGATATTCCATTATCTCAAAAACGCATTACAGCAGAAGCATGCATCCATCACTTGTGGTTTAGCGACAGCGATTATGAAACCAAAGGCAACTATATAAAATGGAATCCGGCTGTAAAAACCGCTGCTGACCGCGATGCCATATTTGCTGCCGTTCTCGATGGAAGAATTGATGTAATTGCCACTGACCATGCACCGCATACAATAGAAGAAAAACAACAACCCTACCTCAATGCCCCATCAGGCGGTCCACTTATTCAGCATTCAGTACAGGCTATGCTTGATTTTTATCATGCAGGCAAGATATCACTTGAGCAAATCGTACAAAAAATGTCGCACAATGTGGCCGAAATGTTTGAGATTGATCGCAGGGGATTTATACGCGAAGGCTACCATGCCGACTTGGTGTTGGTAGATTTAACCAAGCCATATGAAGTAAAAAAATCAAACCTATTATATAAATGTGGTTGGAGCCCATTTGAAGGTCACACATTTAAATCAACTATTCATTCAACCATAGTGAATGGTCATATCGTTTACGATAATGGTAGTTTTGATGAGTCAGTAAAAGGAATGCGCATGCATTTTAATAGATAACCGAACCTAATTACTAGATTGCATTAAAAAGACACTTATAAGAAAAGGCTGCTAGGCTGTATTCTGTTTTTATGGAAATGCAGCTGGTATTTGAATTGTCAAATTCTACTGACATAATAACGCCAAAACCAAGACATCTTATATTCAAACACTCATCTATTGCTTTATAATCAAGCATATAAGGATTATATTCTCTACCTTAAAAAATCGTACTTACATTTTAATATTGTACATACAATACTTTCTGATATATTCGGATTTGATAAGTCAACAAAAAAATGAAGAAATTTTACGTATTAATTATTTCAGTGGCAATAACAACTGCAGCATCAGCTCAGATATCTGTCAACAAACTCCAAAAAATTATTGCTACAACATGGGCATGTGGGCAATCATCAGATTTACACATTGATGCATCTCATACTGATCCCAAAACAGGTATCACACACGTTTATTTTACGCAGGTCGTAAATGGAATTCTAATCCAAAATGCAGCATCTTCTATCCACTTAGACAAAAGCAATAACATTGTTGTTTTCAATAACAGCTTGGTTTGCAATGCAGAGACCTTAATCAATACCAATTCGGCAAAAATTGGTAGCATTGATGCACTCAATAAAGCAGCAACGGCAAAATCTATTACCATTCAAACAGTGCATTCCAAAAACATTCAACCACAAGCAAATGGTAAAATGGTTTACAATGTTGAAACGCCTTTAAGTACTACTCCTGTGTATGTGATGGTTGGTAATGAATTGCATTTGGCTTGGAATTGCGAAATATACAACAACGAAACTTCTGACTGGTGGCAAATACGTATTGATGCTGTAACAGGTGAAGTATTAAGTGAAAATAATTGGACTGCTCATTGCAATCAGCATGAAACGCATACACGAGTGAGTAAAGAAGTTCAATCGGTTGTGTTCGCAACAAGCACAACTAAAATTAACAAAAAAGCCTCATTAGGAGCTACTTACAATGTATTCCCATTCCCTGTTGAAAGTCCAATACATGGTCAACGCCAATTGATGCCCGAATTATTTGATAGTGCTTTTGCTCCATTTGGTTGGCACGATACTGATGGAGTTGCCGGCACTGATTTTACGATAACCCGCGGTAACAATGTGTACGCCAAGGAAGATACATTAGCCAGAAATCAATTGGGCTATTCTCCGGATGGAGGAAGTTCTTTGGTCTTTGATTACCCCTATGATTCTTCTGCAAGAGCGCGAACAAACATGAATGCAGCAATAACCAACTTGTTTTATTGGAATAATTTAATTCATGATGTGTTCTACAAATATGGATTTGACGAACCCTCAGGAAACTTTCAATCAAACAATTACAACAGGGGCGGTTTGCAACGTGACCCGGTTCATGCAGATGCACAAGACGGAAGCGGAACCAACAACGCCAACTTTGCCACTCCAACTGATGGCAATTTACCAAGAATGCAAATGTTTTTGTGGAATCCAACCGGTAGCACTTCCAGAAATTTATTTGTAGGGAATAATTTATACAATGCCAATTTTTCACAATTTGGTCCACGCCCATTAGATACACTTACTGCACAAATTGTATTGGTAAACGATAGTACATCAAGTCCAACACTCGGATGTAGTGCAATAAAAAATGATGTTAATGGTAAAATAGCCTTGATATACAGAGGAACTTGTGGCTACACACAAAAAGTGCTAAACGCCCAGAATGCTGGTGCCATTGCGGTAATCATGGTTAACACAAGTAACCAGTCGCTAACAATGACAGGTTCATCTACTGGCATCACTATCCCATCCGTTGGAATTACAAAATCCTTAGGAGATAGCATTTCTGCTAGGCTAAATGCTGGTGATACTAGCATCGTTGGTCGTATTTTCCAATCATCGTTATTTGTAAAACAATTCGACTCCGACTTTGATAACGGTGTAATTACGCATGAATATGGACATGGTATATCAACAAGATTGACAGGTGGTGCATTAAATTCCAATTGCCTTACTGGTAATGAACAAGCTGGTGAAGGTTGGAGCGACTTTTTTGCACTTTGCTTAACAGCAAAAGCTTCTGACTCTACATTAGATGGAAGAGGAATTGGCACCTATGTTTTTAACCAAAATACCAATGGACTAGGTATCAGGACTTATAAATACTCTCGTAATATGTCTGTAAATCCGTCTACATACAACAGTATTAGGTCGTTGGCCATACCACACGGAGTTGGATCAGTATGGTGCACCATGTTGTATGATGTGTATTGGGATATGGTAGACAAGTATGGTTTCAATCAAGATATATTTGACACTGAAAATGGTGGAAACAACATGACCCTTCAGTTGGTTGTAGATGCATTAAAACTTCAAAATTGTAACCCTGGATTTGTAGATATGCGTAATGCCGTAATTTTAGCAGATAGCATCAGATACGGTGGAGCAAATAAAGAATTACTATGGAAAGCATTTGCAAGACGTGGTCTTGGTGCATCGGCTAATCAAGGTGGCACATCAAACACTGACGGTACTGAAGCATTTGACTTACCTGTTTTCGGACCACCAACAGGCATCAGCGAAAATGCTTGGAATACTGTAAAAGTTTGGCCTAATCCGGCAAATGATTTCATTAATATTTCCCTTCCCGATGGTACAGCGCAAGTAGAGCTAAACATCATAGATATTACAGGAAAGAGGGTTTATACAAATAAGGTAAACAAAAGCAACGCACAGATTCAACTTGGCTCGTTTGAAAAAGGAATCTACTTGATTCAATTAACTGATGGACAAAATCATTATCAAACTAAACTAGTGATATCTAAATAATCAAGAATTGATTTCCTGAATGAGCGCATCAAGTTCATAGGCATCACTCAAGTTATAATTG
>CAYSBE010000058.1:0-16035 GCA_964429245.1 uncultured Bifidobacteriaceae bacterium
TTATTGATAAGAGGATTAAGGTACCAACTGCCACCCGAATCATGTAGTTTCTAATTATCATTCAAATCTTTTCTGTTAAACGTAAATATGACATTCTTATTTTTAAATACTAAAGGAACAACTTATAACTATTAACTCCTAACATCTCAAGTCCCAAATCCCAAGTCATAATTTCCAAATCTCAAATCTCAACTCCCAACTCCGAAATCCCAACTCCCATCTCCCAATTTCCTCTTTTTACTCCAAACCTTTGGCCAACACATCAGCAAGGTGTAATGTTTTTAGGTTGTATCCTTTTTGCTTGATAATACTATCCAGCTGAAGTAAGCACGAGTAGTCGGTAGATACAATGTATTCGGCTCCTGTATTTAGTGCGTGTTCAATTTTTCGTTCCGACATAGCTACCGATACCGGTTCATATTTTACCGAGAATGTACCGCCAAATCCACAACATGTTTCGCAATCTTCCATTTCTACGAGCTCTAAGCCCTCTACATTTTTTAGTAATTCCCTTGGTTGGTTTTTTATTGCGCATTCGCGCAATGCCGAACACGAATCGTGGTAAGTTACTTTGGCAAAAAAACGGGAACCAATATTGGTTACCTTGAGCACATCTACTAAAAATTCGCTCAAGTCGAATGCTTTTTTTTGCAGTTGCCTGTACTTATTGTGATAGGAAGAATTTTGAAACAACTGATCATACTGATTACGCATCATGCCTACACATGAAGCACCTGCACATACCAAATTGTTATTGGTTACTTCATGCAAAAACTTTTCAGCCACTTCGCGGGCTTCGTCCCAATGACCGGCATTAAAGGCGGCCTGGCCACAACAGGTTTGCTCAATATTATAGTTTACGGTGCAGCCAGCTTTTTGCAAAACCTTCACCATGTTAAAACCAATTTCAGGTCTTAGCTGATCAACAAAACACGGAATGAAAATATCTACTTTCAAGGATGCAATACTTTAAAGTTTTTAATACGGCCTATAAAAATTAACCCAATTACAAAATACAAAGCCAAGGCAATAATGGATGCACGCATGTTGCCTGTTAGGCTCAATAATAATCCGAAGCTGAGAGTACCTAAAACTGTCCCACCTTTTTCAAAAATATCCAGCAAACTGAAATAGGTAGCCAAGTGCGGTGAATTATCAGGTATAATTTTGGCATATGTGGAGCGAAACATGGATTGAATACCTCCCATGGTAATTCCTACGATAGCAGCCAGCATATAAAATTCTTCTGCGGTATGTATGCCGTAGGCAATGATGCAAATGCCAATCCACATCACCAGCATGATAAGCAAGGTGTAAATATTGCCTATACGTTCCGAGATGCGAGCAAAACCCCAAGCACCTGCTATAGCTATCAGCTGAATAATGAGTACAGTGATGATTAGATTTTCTGTCTTTAACTGCAATTCCTGTGAACCAAACAAGGTGGCTACATACATCACCGTTTGTACACCCATGCACGAAAATAAAAATCCTATCAGGTATCGAATCACGATTGATTCCTTATTGTGTGTTATTTCATTCCACACTCCTTTTAATTCATACAAGCCTTGTTTCACTAAACGGTTGCTGTTCCCTGCATGATCCCGTGCTTTTTCTTTTAAAATATTGAATGGAATTTGTGCAAAACCCGCCCACCATATTGCTACAGATATAAATGCTATTTTAACTGCCATGGTATTGTAGTAGGAGAGCGCTTGGGCATGAGCTTCGGTCGCAGTTAACCCATCTTGCATAAATTCAGCTGCTTTGCCTGCTACATCAAATATATATTCCAAGTTCAAAATTAAACCCAAGTTGATAAGCAATAACAAAACGCTACCAATATAGCCCATAGAAAAGCCGCGTGCGCTGATGCGATCAAAACGATCTTCGGTAGTTATTTCGGGTAAAAATGCATTATAAAAAACAATGCTTCCGCCAAATCCAATAATGCCCAATAAGAACATCAGCAAACTGTAGTGGATGGTATCAGCACCCATAAATACCAGTCCAGCGCATGCTATCGAGCCTGTATAGCAAAATATTTTCAGAAAAAACATCTTCTTACCTTTGGCATCCGCAATACCTGAAAGCAAGGGGCTTATCAACATGATGATAAAAAAACCCAATGAAAGGGTATAAGAATAGGCTGCAGAGTTTAATATTTTGAATCCTCCAAAGTGGAGGTAGTGGCTGTCTCCTTCAACCGTGCCATACTTTATGGCTGCAGCTTTACTAATTGCATTATAAAATGGAGGAAAAATGGCAGTGGTAATGGTAAGTGAAAAAACAGAATTGGCCCAGTCGTACATGGTCCATGCCCACACTTTTTTTGGTTCTTCTATTACATCGTTGTTCATTGCAATGCAAAATAGAAAATACTTTTAAACTATTGCAATGTAAGCATTCACATTATGTGGGTTACTATGCAGCTATATGACTTTTCAGGCGCAGCTTATCAATTTGCTGTGCCGCAAAATTTTTACCAATTGCCAGTTTGGTTACCTTTTTCTCGGCCGATGGTAGGTCATACATATACTCTAGCAAAATGGCTTCGCAAATACTGCGCAGGCCGCGTGCACCAAGTTTAAACTCAAATGCTTTGTCTACAATCAGGTCAATCACTTCATCATCAATGGTGAGTTCGATACCGTCCATTTCAAAAATGGCATTATACTGCTTGATAAGCGCATTTTTAGGTTCGGTAAGGATACTGCGAAGGGTCTCTTTATCCAACGGATTGAGGTGACAAAGCACCGGTATACGTCCGATGATTTCGGGGATGAGTCCGAAACTCTTTAAATCGGCCGGTGAGATGTACTGCAGAAAATTCTGCTCATCAATGTCAAAACCGTCTCCTGTTTTAAATCCTACTGATTGTGTTTTTAGCCTGCGCTCGATGACTTTGGCTATGCCATCAAATGCACCACCGCAGATAAACAGGATATTCTCCGTATTGATCTGAATCATTTTTTGTTCGGGGTGTTTACGTCCTCCTTGTGGTGGCACATTGGCCGTAGTGCCTTCGAGCAGTTTAAGCAAAGCTTGCTGTACACCTTCGCCACTTACATCCCGTGTTATGCTGGGGTTATCGCTTTTGCGTGCTATCTTATCAATCTCATCTATGTACACAATGCCTCGCTCTGCCTGCGCTACATTATAGTTGGCAGCTTGCAGTAGGCGTGTAAGAATACTTTCTACATCTTCGCCCACATAGCCGGCTTCGGTTAGTACAGTAGCATCTGCAATGCAAAAGGGTACATTCAAAATTTTTGAAAGTGTTTTGGCGAGCAATGTTTTTCCGGTTCCTGTTTCGCCTACGAGCAAGATGTTTGATTTCTCAATTTCAACCTGTTCTTTCTTGTTTTTTTGCTTGTGCAAAATCCGTTTGTAGTGGTTGTAAACCGCTACCGAAAGTACCTTTTTCGCTTCATCTTGTCCGATTACATACTCATCTAAATGTTGCTTGATGGCATGAGGTTTCAACAGATTGATGGCATTAAACGCATCTTTTTCTCCTTCTAGGTTTTCGTGAACAAGCTTATGCGCAGCATCTACGCAGTTGTCGCATATATAACCTGATACTCCCGAAAGCAGAAACTGCACTTCCGATTTGTTTCTGCCACAAAATGAGCACTTATCTTCTTTGGTTGTTTTGGCCATTAATTATTTGGTCTCTTTATCGGTAGGTTTATGTTTCAGCAATACGTCATCCAGCATTCCGTATTCTTTGGCTTCCTGTGCGGTCATCCAGTAATCGCGGTCGCTATCTGCTTGCACTTTATCAAATGGTTGGCCACTGTGTTGCGAAATGATATCGTACAATTCTTTTTTTAGTTTTTGAATTTCGCGGGCTGTGATTTCGATATCCGAAGCTTGACCTTGCGCACCACCCAATGGCTGGTGAATCATGATCCGGGCATGAGGAAGTGCGGTACGTTTGCCTTTGGCTCCTGCACATTGCAGCACTGCACCCATAGAAGCGGCAAGACCGGTACAAATGGTAGCCACATCAGGGTTTACCCATTGCATGGTATCATAAATACCGAGGCCTGCATACACCGAACCACCCGGTGAGTTGATGTACATCTGAATATCTCTGCGGGCATCCATCGAATCGAGGAAAAGCAATTGTGCCTGCACTATATTGGCTACATAATCATCAATAGGCATTCCTAAGAAGATAATTCGATCTGCCATCAGTCGGGAGAAAACATCAATCTCACGAAAATTCATCGGACGTTCTTCAATAACCGTGCGGGTCATGTCTTCAATTGAACTTTCGATATAGGCATCTACTGCCAAGCTGCTGATTCCTTTATGCTTGATGGCATATTTTCTGAATTCGTTATTATTCATTGGTTGTGATTGTTTGTGTCAAAAATAGATAATGTTGGCAAAGCAACAATTGTTTTGCCAAAACATATTTTGCTGACAGAGTTGCAGGAACTTAAACCATCGTATTCGCCTTCTTTCGATACACGCCATACATAAAATGTGCACCATGCGTTTTCATCCATACATTTTCTGCTTCAAATAGGGTGTTCAGTACATTTGTTTGCTCGGCATGTTGGGTCATAAAATGATGTGCAATATCTTTTAATACCAACATCAGCATCAAGGTGCCAAATGCTTTTTCTGTTACAGTTTCAAAATGCTTGTGCAATAGCGGAATAATTTGCGCGCTTTCTACAGCTTCAGATGGGTCGGCTATATACATACGTAGTAAGCCAGGGCCTGAGATATGTGTTTTTAGTTTATTGGTTTTATAGCGGGTACGCCATTTTAGTGGAATAAGATTAAGCCACTCATTGGCTGTTTGCCGCATCTGTTTATTCATGGCAAATCGGTTTGGGCCAACGTATTCATGAATTACCAATAAGCCTCCAGGTTTTAGCCACGATTTTAGTTTTTGTATCAACTGTTCGAGATTTGAAAAATGATGCAGGCTTGAATGAAAATAAATGACATCCAAACTCTCTTGAGCTTGCTCCATCTGATAAATATCGGCTACTTTAAATTGTATGTTTTTTAGCTGCAGCTTATTTGCATTTTCCTGTGCTTGGGCAATCAGTTTATCCGAAATATCGATGGCAATTATTTTTTCAAATTGTGGTTGCTGTGCAAATTTAATTTCGTGCGTGCCATTACCGCAGCCTATGCTAAGCATGTGCAGGTTGGTTTTGTTTCCCAGAAATTTATTACACGTATATGTTTCATAATTTTCAAATGGGTTCACCGTGATGAGCACATTCCATCGCAGTTTTACCAAATCGATATTCCACCAATTTGCACTTACAATTTGGGTGTCGTTAAATGCACTTAGCGTGCGCGATTGGTTGCGAAATGAAAATTTGGATAGCAAGAAACCCAACCCACGTTGTTTAAATTTAGCAAAGGTTTCACTAATATCATCAGTAGTTATTAACCTTTGCATACAATGGGTTAGCAAAAGAATTAACGATACATCACGTCTTTAACGGCTTTTACCACACGCTCTGTATTGGGCAAAAATGCCTGAACAAAAGTAGGTGCATAACCTAGGGGTGTATCCTGTGTGGTGATTCTGCGTACAGGAGCATCCAGGTAATCGAATGCCTGCTTTTGCACCATATAGGCAATCTCGCTTGAGATGGAGGCAAGCGGCCATGCTTCTTCTACTACCACAATGCGGTTGGTTTTCTTTACCGATTCAATTACCGTATCATAATCAATAGGGCGCACGGTGCGCAGGTCAATTACTTCAGCACTAATGTTTTCTTTGGCAAGTTCTTCGGCTGCGGCAAGTGCCACTTTCATTATTTTGCCAAATGAAACGATGGTTACATCAGTTCCTTCGCGTTTGATATCGGCTTTTCCAATCGGAATAAGGTATTCTTCTTCAGGCACTTCACCTTTATCGCCATACATCTGCTCGCTTTCCATAAAAATTACCGGATCTTCATCGCGGATAGCAGTTTTTAGCAAGCCTTTGGCATCATATGGATTGGATGGAACAACTACTTTTAAACCCGGGCAGTTGGCATACCAGTTTTCAAATGCTTGTGAGTGTTGTGCACCCAATTGTCCGGCTGAGCCTGTTGGGCCACGGAAAACGATAGGCATATTGAACTGACCCCCACTCATCTGATACATTTTTGCAGCAGCATTAATTACTTGGTCGATGGCAACAAGCGAAAAGTTAAATGTCATAAATTCAATAACAGGACGCACACCATTCATGGCAGCACCTACACCAATTCCGGCAAAACCAAGTTCGGCAATGGGCGTATCAATGACACGTTTTTCGCCAAACTCATCCAACATACCTTGACTTACTTTATAAGCACCGTTGTATTCGGCAACTTCTTCGCCCATCAAAAATACGTTTGAATCTCTGCGCATTTCTTCGTTTAAGGCTTCACGCAGGGCTTCTCTAAATTGTATCACTCTCATAAGGTGTTATTGACATTAATTAATGAAGCCGCAAAAATAGCAGTAAATGGAAGGTTTCAAAATTTCTTATGGAAACCCTTAGCTAAAGAGGTTTGACGTGAGTTTAAACTTGTTTTTCAGCAACGAGAAATAATTGCGGCTAATTTCAAAAGGAGCCTTTGCCCCTTTTAAGTGTAGCGTACCAGTATCGTACGTTCCCTTTTCAATTTTCTGAACATTGTTCAGGTTAACCATGGTTGAACGGTGTATGCGAATAAAGTGTTCTGCAGGCAACTTGTCTTCCCACACTTTAATAAGGCCATATGCTGTAAATTCTGTTCCATCAATTAGTCCTACGTTGGCATAGTTGCCCTTTGCCTGAACATAATTAATGTCTTTTACTTTTATAAAACGCATTTCATCATTGATGTTCATCAGAATCATATTGTTGTAGGACAATTTCGATTCGTGATGCTCATCATTTATTACATCGGAATCGTTGTCGGGTCCAAGTATTTTAATGCGTTTCATGGCTTTTTCAAGCCGCTCCATACTAATGGGTTTAAGGATATAATCAACCGTATTGTATTCAAATGCCTTAACGGCAAATTCGGCAAAACTGGTGGTAAATAAAATTTGGGTATTGGGCTTGATGTATTTAATTAAATCTAGTGCATTTGCCCCTTGCAAATCAATGTCAGTAATTAATAATTCAAATTCAGGTTGTGTTTTAAGTATTTTTTGAGCATCTGCAAAGGTTGTAGCCTCGCCCACTACGTTAATAAAATCATAGCGTTTCAGAAACTCTTTTAATAGTTTCAATGAAATTGGATCGTCTTCAACAATGATTGTTTTTATTAATTCCTTTTGTTTCATTAAGGTAATTTTGTCGCAAATTATCATAATATTTGATAAAATAACATATTTGCGATATAAATAAACCAAATAGACCACTAATGACTTTTACACCGAGCCTTCAATTAATAAAACCTGAGCATTGGAAATCATACGAACTGATAGACAGCGGGGGAGGTGAAAAGTTAGAGCGTTTTGGCACATATATCACCATTCGGCCTGAGCCACAAGCCCTTTGGGAGAAGCAGTTGACAGAAAAAGAATGGCTGGCTAAGGCACATGTAAAATTTGAACAGAAGGGCAGCCACAACGGTCAGTGGGCACGTATCAAACAAATGCCCGATAAGTGGAATTTGGTTTATGAATCCCCATTTTTAAGGCTAACATTTAACTTATCCTTAACATCATTTAAGCATGTAGGCATCTTTCCGGAGCAAGCAGCCAATTGGGAATATATTGCCGACAAAGTGAAAAATTTCAAAGGAAGCGAACAACCTCGTGTGCTCAATTTATTTGCTTATACAGGAGGAGCCTCCCTTGCTGCAAAACAAGCAGGTGCAGATGTTACCCACGTTGATTCCATCAAACAAGTGATATCGTGGTCAAATGAAAACATGGTTTCAAGCGGATTGAAAGATATACGTTGGGTGGTAGAAGATGCCTTTAAATTTGTAAGGCGTGAAGTGAAGCGGGGCAAAAAATATCATGGAATTATACTTGACCCGCCTGCGTATGGCATTGGAGCCAATGGCGAAAGGTGGAAGTTGGACGAACAAATAAATGATTTGCTTAAAGAAGTGAAGTTGCTGTTAGACGAGAATCATTTTATGGTGTTAAATATGTATTCACTAGGAATGAGTGCATTGATTACAGAAAATTTGATTAACCAAATATTTACAGTTTCACCTATACGACAACATGCCGAAATTTATTTGCCATCTTCTACCGGTCAACGGTTGCCTTTGGGCATTGTAGCCCGCGTAAGTAGTTATTAATGTAACACTTTATTAGCAACAGATGCGCAACACCACCAAACTAAAAGCCGTTTTGATGAAATACAGCATCTTCATGCAAATGGATGATGACGGCCTGTTAACAATGACACTGGTTGATAAACTATCATTGAAAGAAGAAATCATTGAAGCAAAAAATTACAGCTCACTCATCAATAAAGCGTATGCGTATTTGTTGAGGGATATCAAGGAAAAATAGTGTAGTAATTTTAGTTGCATAGATATTTTGATTTCAATTTATATAGACATTCATACATCGTAAAAGTCTTTTATACATTAATGTTCAGGTAATGTTTAATAGCACTTCATTATACCGATTTTATATTTATTTTTACACACATACAAATTCATTTGGCATGGAAAAATGTTTGAATTGTGAGTTAGAATTAGAAGGTAGATTTTGTCATAAATGTGGGCAAGACTCTACAACTAAGCGATTTAATTGGAGATATATCCTTGTCCATGATATCTTAAATGGCTTTTTTGACCATAGGAAAGGGTTTTACTTTACCATATATAAGTTAATCAAATCCCCCGGAAATTCAATAAGGGATTATGTATTAGGAAAGAGGGTGAAGTACATGAATTATTATGGCTTTTTTGGTCTTAGTATTTTACTTTTTTCAATAGCGGAAAGTTATACGGGATTTAGTTACTCAAAACTCAATAATAGTCAAGATCTAAGTATGTCAACTTTAGATGAGTTTTTAAAGAACTATCCCAAATTGTTCTACATAATAAATATACCATTGAATGCTTTGTTTAGCTATTTGTGTTTTTATAAATCAAGAATTAATTATTGGGAACATATCATTTTAAATTCATACAGAATGTCTTTCATGATAATTATTAATACGATATTTATACTTTCTAGTCTATTTATCGATTTAGATACACTTTTTATCATTCAACGAATTTTGGTATTGTTTAATATTGCATACAGTACATGGTTTCTAACGCAGTTTTTTAAGCCATTTTATAAATCGTATGTAGGATTGTTTATTCGTTCGATATTATCAATCATCATACCCACATTGGTATTATCGATGTTAATTATATTATATGTAGAATCAATTCTTCCTTTATTGAATAAATAGGAAGTAGGAAAAATAGGTTGTTAGAATTTAAATCCAAAGCTAAAGTATGTTCGCCAAGATTCAAATGAGGATGCTTTTGAAACAAATATATTGAGGGGGCCTAAGGGGGTCATATACCCAACACTTCCCGAAAAGCTAACCATTGAGGCATACTGATCACCTTCACTATCGGTTCGGTATTCGAAATCGGTATTTAGTTTTGCCGCATTTTTGATAAGTGCTTCCGGTGAAGTTGCAGATTGATGGTATTGAGAATACACAGAAACAAAAAGCTTATGAAAAGTTTCATATTGCAGGCCTATTTTAAGTGTATAAAAATTATTTTCTAAAAGTTCGCCTTCTCTTAATCCGGCTAATCCTATCAAATAAGGTCTAGAGCGTTGATCGGTACCTCCGATGAAGAAATAATCATTAATTGGACTATTTGTTGTAACCAACTTTTCATTTAACGTATTCTCCTCTGTTCGGCTAATAATATTCTGAAAAGTAAATCCTTGGAATATGGCATAGTTAAGTGTAAGTTTTCTATTAATATCCTTGTAAAAGTTGAGTCTTAGATTTGATTTCAGATATGGTTGAACAACTAATTCTGCATTGCGATTTGTTTTTTGTGTATTACCTGATGAATCAATAAAGGTTTGATTTGATTCAACGGCCTGCACACAGTAATATGGTAGCTTTATGCTCACAAATACATCATTTCCTTTACGTGTATAGTATGGCCTATCCAACGTATTGTAAATATAATTGACATTCAAGCCAATTTGATTTATTTCAGACCGAACGGTTAAATCATTTTCAAGTTTTGGTTTAATGATGCCATTTTCCACAAATGCAGAGAATGATACCATAGCAGAGTGGGTGGGGGCAAAGCTAATTCCTAGTAAACCGGTAGCAAATCTGTTTGAATAAATATCAGTAGTAAATCCCGTACGAGGTTGGTAAATGCGTTGTTCTGCATTTTCAGCAAATATGAGTCCATTAATTGACCAATTAGAAGAACTGAAATACCTTCTGTAATGCAATCGGATTTTAGGTGCTTCAGCTAAGTCAATTGTAGCTAATAATCTTGATTTTTGACCTAACACATTTCTAAGCGTAAGATTCAATATTATACCTGCACCACGTTCGTTATCATAATGTATTGCTGGTTTGATTCGCACTTTATAGTCCTCTGGAGCGTGAAATATAGTTTTTACAGCATCGGAATCTGGGAATAATTCGTAATACACCAGATTAAAGTTACGTGAACCATATAAACGCCTGACTGACTCATCTAAATTTTTTGATTGCAATTTGTCACCTGGTTGAGTAACAATTCTAGTATTTGCAAATTCGCGAATTGCATTTGTTTTTATTTGCATAACCTCAGTTTCAGATATGTTGAAATGAGGTGTTGTTAAATTCATCGGTAATGAAATGTTTTTAATTCTTCCTTCTTTTTTTTGCATTTCTGCAAGTGCGACAAGTTCCGGAATTTTCAAAGCTGAGATGGCATCGCCTGAATCAAGAATAACCGAGGATTTATTAAAACTACCTGCACTTAGTTTACCCATCCCATTCGTAAGGTTGTTCATTATATTACATTCCTGTTCTAAAGTACTGGCACGTTGTATGCTATAATACAATGAGGATTGTACCAATATTTTATCAATTGTAATGAGCTCATCTTCGGTATATAATTTACCTCCGGTATAGCTACCTATAACAAAATCGGCACCCATTTTTTTTACTTGATGAACAGGAAAATTCTCTAGTAAACCGCCATCCACAAAAAGGTAATTGTCATACTTAACAGGATTAAAAATAGTTGGTATGGACATGCTTGAGCGCATGGCTAATGCTAAATTTCCTGATTTAATTTCAACAGGTTGAACGGTAATAATATCGACAGCCATGCAATGAAACGGTATGGGCAATTCATCAAAATTCTTTATGTGTGCGACCGGTAAAGTGAGTCGTGTTAATAAATTCATTAGCTCTTGACCGTCAATTAATCCTGCAAAATTTGGTTTGCCTTCACTTAACGGCAACTCGGTAATATACCGTTGGTATTCATCCTTTTCATCAATAAAAATTTCAGACAACCCTACGTATCTGCTTAGTAATTTGTCCCAGTCAGCACTTCGGGCAATACTATCAATTTGCTTACCAGAATAACCGCAAGCATACAATGCCCCAACAATACTTCCCATACTTGTTCCAGTAATAAAGTCAATTTTTATTCCCAAAGAGTCAATTATCTTGAGTAGACCGATATGAGCAAGTCCTTTTGCGCCTCCTCCACTCAAGCAAAGACCAACTTTTTTATATTGTTGGCTTGATTGACATTTTGCATCGTGGTAAAAACACATCCATATTAAAATGCAAAAAATATATGCAAGTATATGTTTAGCCATCTTGACTTTTACTTCTTTTAGTTTCTTAACTTTTTGGGGACAAACCTATATCCAATAAAAAGCGTATACAAGTTGTTAAATCCGGTGTCATAAAATGGTACCTCATTTAAAAAACTTCCTGCATTAAAGTTGGTGTATGCACCCAAGTATAATCTTTCAGAGTTATAGCCTAATGTGCCATTTCCTGACATAATATAGACAGGTGTAGTTTCTCTATGGGTTGATTCTATTTCATTTTCAATTCGTGTAGCTTTTCCAATATTAATTCCGAATCCTGCATTTAAACCAAGACTTAAATAAAAGTTTTTAATCGGTACCCATGTGTATACATAACCAATTGTTGATCCAACCTCAAAATTTAGCGTTTTTGAAATAGAATCGAATCTTGGTTGGCTTCCATCTTGAACTTCATAATATTTTACCCTGCCATCAAGTAAAAAACTACCGGCACTTTTTTGTTGAATTTCAGTTTGTGATTTAATTGCCCTTAGAGAAAGCCTATCATTAAATTTGTAGCCAATATTTGCACTTAGTGCAGCATAATATAGTTCAGGTTTAATTAGCTTTTGATCAGCATTATAATTTCCAGGATATACCTCATCTGAATTATCTAAGTAAAATCCTTTTATGTATCTAAAATTGTAATCGCTATACCATTTGGTATTTATTATTGAAAAGCCAAATGAAAATCCACTTGTATTTCCATATACGTCTTCATCATTATTGTTTTGAAAAAAATCAGGTGTAAATGTATACCATCCTGAAAATGCGCCATAGTCAGCCGAGAATCTTATTGCTGTCGAATAATTGGTATATACATCATAATTAGTGCCTCTACTATCTAAACTAAAAAGCTCAAGTTTATTAATAAGTTGAGCTTTTACATTCACATAATTCTTAATGGTAAGTACATACCCATTATGTATCGTATCTATATGTGAAATTTGTTTTGTCTCTTCTATAGTACTAGAAATATTACTATCGTTTAATTCTTTGGTAGAAAATGTATTTGTAAATACAATACTATCCTTAAATTTTTTCAGTTCGTCAATTACTCCTTGTTCATTTCGAGAATCGAAAAGTATAAGAATTTTATTGTTATCTGAGTTAGCAATTTTATTTGCTAATACAACACTTCTTTGCGACAGTAAAACAGCATCAAGATTTGACTCCGGATCCTTAGGTTTCATGGATTTATTTAGTGGGGTGTTTTTATCTTTTTCTGTTAAGGTAATCGGACCATATTTTGCTTCATAAGCAGCAATAAGTTCTTTCCCGGTTATGTCTACGTTTATTGCTTTCTTGCTTTCATCACCTAATAATGATGCTGTATTTATTGTTGTGTAGCCACGTGAGATAAGGGGTTTATATTTGTTAGCATAACCGGAGTCTGTTGGAATGAATCCAAACAGTTTCCTCACTTTTCTTAGTTCCTCATCATTAAGGTTGCTTAGATCTATGTTTTCATAGAAAAGAACATATCCTTCGTTTTTTGATTTACTAATTACGTACTTTAAATGAGAATAAAACTGGGGTTGACCTACCTTGGTGGTTCCAGCATAACGGATTGCCTTATCTTTAAATTGATACTGATTATATGCAGCATTTTTATTATTGAGGACTTTTAGTTTTTGAGATGCTCCACAAGACGCAATGGTGATTATTAATTGTACAAGTGTAAGAATCTTAAAATAGCTAAAAAAGTTCATGTGTATGGTTCAAAGCACCTAACTCCTTGATTGTATAATTAAAATGTCCCTGCAAAATAGAACTGTGGAACAAATGTGGTGGCTTTGTCGTAATAATTTGTATTTAATAAAGATGAAAATCTTGTGCCTACTGTTAATTTCATCCAGTTTAGTTGTTTTATATCAAATAGTAGCTCTAAACCAGCAGAGTTTTGAGCAAATGTTTTATTTAAAGCATCACGTCTTACACCTGAAAAGTCAGCAAAAATATTGGCTCTAATACGTTGTATATAAATGATACCGGCAAGCCCCAAATCGGGGTATGAAAGAGGAAGCATATAATTTATACTAACCACCCACTCGTTGTCTCCCTGTATTGGTGTATATCCTCTTGCATGTTTGAAGTTATCGAAAAAGCGGTACTGATTGGTAAGTTCTTCCTGTTTAAATCCTCCTTCTAACTTTAAGCCGTGATTTCTCATTAAGCCGGGTAAGTATAATCCTGCAGCAAGTTGTATTTTCTGTGCAGTTGTAGCAGTCACACTAGTACCATAATACGCTGTAAATTCTTGGCCAAATCGAGGCATTACATTTTGTCTGGCTTTTGCACGTAAATTATAAAATTCCATGCCACCCTCAACAATACTTAAATCAAATGATGTTGTTAGATCACTATCGTTTAACTGAAAATCACTTGTATTGATTAAGCCCCCATTGCCATATATCCTTAATGATGTTGTATAAATCCCATTGAACCATGTTAGTGGAACACTTAAGCCGGCACCATATATTGCTTCTGTAAACGAAGTTGTATTTTCGCCATATGTTCCTGTATCAGACAAGTTAGTTGGTTGCATTAATGTTCTTCCGTTCACAGTAGCTGATAATCCGATAGGAACAAAATATTTTGAATAATTAATATTTCCGGTTATAAAATTAGTTTGCTCATTAAAGTTTCTACCTACTCTTATTTTTGCGCCAAAATCATTCATGATATTGTCAACAGAAAGTGTTAAAGCTACTTCAGTCTGATTTCCGAAAAATGACCACGAGTGTAGTGTGGGTGTCCGAATGGCTCCTTTATATTCTTTTGCTTCGTAATCATTTTTTCCCGGAATACGTTCGTAAATTTTGCTCTCAACAGAGGTTGTTAAAATTTTGTATCGTTCTTGATTTACAGGTTCAGTTATTGAATAATTAGGTTTCGAATTCACATCAATAGGTAACTTATCAATATGATTACCCATTACACCCAATTGAGTAAAGTATGCAGTATCTTCTTTTTCGTTAATGCTTGGCCCCATTAATCCGTATTTCACAGAACTCAACTGTTTAATTTCTTTGCTGCCGTCTAATCTTACAGAGAACAAATTATTGATACCTGTATAGCTTGCAGAATAGTACACATGTTCTTTACCGATATTGATACCTTCAATTACGTGTTCACTTGGGTCAGTTAATTCTGTAAATGTCTTTGATTGTATTTCGTATTTTCTTAGAAAAACTGTAGAGCCTCTTTTAGCGATAAATACAATTGAATTATCATCTCGTGACCATTTAGGATAACTTAAAAAGTCATTATCGGGATTAGGGATAGTTTCAACTTCTTCACCATTTTCACTATTTACAATAACAATATTGTTACGAATATTTTGGTCAGCCTTTACAGCAACTATTTGTTTTCTCTTAGCAGAGTAGTCAGGTGAAAACAGTTTGGTATGAGAGGTAACTTTTCTCTTTTCGCCTGTTTTAATATCATACATCACAAGGTCAGAGTAATTTCTATTTAGCCATCTTGGGTCAGTTGTTAATTCTGTCCATGTTGCAACATTATCACGAACAGATAAATAGGGTTCTGTTACAGTTAATCCCATAACAGCAAGAGTTTTTATTTCACCATCTTTTATTTCAACAACCTCTTGTGTTCTGTTAAATGTCTCTCGTCTGGCAATGATGCGGCCATCATTTTGAATGTGAGCCCAATCATAATATGTTACATAGCGCTTAGGATTAGGAGTTATCGTTTTTACATCAGACAATTGAATCTCTTTTAGTTCATTCTCCCAATGTAACCTTAAGGTATCATAAGTTCTAAGATAAGTATGTTTGGCATTGTACCCTGTATGACGTTTCATTGCTTTTGAAAATGGGTAGAACACACCTTTGTATCCACCGGCATCATGCAAAATTTTTCTCCAAATATCAGGTCCAAATTCACCTCTTAACTGGTGTAGCATGGCATAACCTAAACGATAATGATCCGGCATCATTGATTTGAGCGAGCCATTACGGGCTTTTTGATAGTTATAGTTAACATCATTTAAAAGCAATGCACGTTGTTCTTGAAAGAAGAATGGCGTTCTTCCTCTTCCTGCACCCGAAAAAAGCGTTTCGGTTTGTACGGCATCCCCTTCAAAATACCAATCGGGAACAGAAGTATACATTGCTAATTGCCAAAATGTTTCTCCTCCGATATAATATAAGAATTTTGTAAATCCTCTTCTTGTGTTTGCGTATTGTAGAGCATGGCGATACTCATGAAAAGAAAGCACATCTAACCAAACTCCAC
>CAYSBE010000059.1:0-13290 GCA_964429245.1 uncultured Bifidobacteriaceae bacterium
TTTCGCGAACATCAATAATGCGTTCTACACGTTTAGCATGGTAAACGTCTGCCTCACGCAAATACTGCCATGGAACTACTTTACGTTCCTGCACAGCTTGGCGGGTGTAGATAAAATCATCGTACACACCTTGTGCTTGTGATGTAAGCACAGATGCAAATAATGAGATGACGAAAATAATACGTTTCATATTTTTATTTTACTTCTAATGATAATGCTGCCGGTAATATTACAGATCCGGCAGGACCTGTAGCTTGTACTTGAACAAGTGTAAATCGATCGCCTGCTTTTGCAGCGTTCAAAACGGCTTTTGCATCATTTGGCACAGCAGGTCCATTCCCAAAAAACACCTTTGCATCACCCTTCTTAGGTTGATAAATTAGTGTATATTTAGTTGGCTTATAGCTAATACCTTCAAATGCAAAATCTTTTAAGTTGGCATAAACAAATGCTGCCGTCTTTAAAACCCCTGCCGAAACCGGACCACTCTGCTCTATTGATCCTAACATTGGAATTGGCTTAGGCACTGGGCGAATGCGGTATTTTTGCTCACCCATTTTGGTGGTTTTACCGTTTTTAGTAACTGACGCACTAACGATTATTTCACGAACACCTTGCTGGTATTTTGGATTCAATAAGTACGTTCCAGCTTGGGCATCTGGCTTAAAAGATGCCGCACCTGCAGGACTTATAGTTACTTCCACTTCCCTTGGTGAATATCCAGGTACTGAAACGGATATTGGGTTTTCCAATCCAATGTAAACCACATTCATTTTGGTGGCTGAGATTACTGCCAATGGTTTCAATGCTGTAAAGCTTTGTTCAAATGGATACGGAGTTTCTTCTCCGTTTGGTTTTCTTGCACGAATGACTCCTTTGTATTTGATTTCGCCCTCAGTTGTTGGTACTACCTTATAGCGGCCTACCCCAGCTTCAAACGGAATTTGTTTCCCATTCACTTCAATTACCGCTTCTTGCTTAGATGAAGATGCGGCAACAAAGATATCTGCAGAATACTCGCTGCCAAGTGTAATATACGTTCCGTTGTTTGGGATTACTTTTGCAGTTAACTGATCAAATGTATAATCTGATTCAGAAATTGATGCTTTTAAAATATCTAAAACTTGTGCTTCGGTATTGCGTACATCTCCTTGTAGTTTTGATAGCAGGGTAATAACAGCTGCAGCCGGAGTATGTTCAAACATCACTGATTCCCATGTTTTGCTTTCACCACCTTCAACAAAATCATTTGTCACCAAATCTGTTTGTATTGATGATTGCTTATCTTTTGGAGCCAAGGCAATTAGTTTATCGCGTGTTTCGTTGATTTTACCTCTTAACTCAAGTGCCTTTTTGTTGTTGATCATCAAATTTGCATGATTTTCAACATCATCTGCTTTTGTTAATTCTTCATCGTCTATTTTTCCGTCACCGTTAGAATCTTCTTTTCTTCCATCAGCACCAGCAACAATTTGTTCTTTAATTTCTGCTATGTATTTTACTAACTCAGCTGATAATTCTCTTGCTTTTTTTGCGTTATTATATACAACATTACCGTTTGAGTCATTAGGAAATTCTCCATGGTATTTTTCAATACCTTTCATCACACTTGCATTCTTTGATTCGATATTTCCTGATGATTTGTCAAGACTGACTTCTACCAGGTGAAACGCTTTAAGAATCTCAGCGGATACGTTTAGGGCTAATAATGCTGTTAACACGAGATACATCATGTTAATCATCTTCTGCCTGGGTGATACATTACCTCCTGCCATTTTCTATTTATTATTTTAATGCGTTAGAATAAATATTAACCTCTGCTGCCGCTATTTACATTCATGGCAGCAAGCATGTTACCATATACATTGTTTAATGCCGTTAGATTATTGCTTAGTTTACCAATTTCTGTTTTGAAACTTTCAGCTTGTCCTTGAGTTTCAGCTAAACTGTTAACTACTTTTGACAAGTTCCCTACAAACTCATTAATTGACTTAAGGTGGTTATTTGATTCTGCAATTTCTAATTCATAAACCGAATTCAATGACGCAAGATTTTTAGTCATTTTATCAATTTGTTGCCCATATTCTTTAGATCCTTCGCTAGCTGTAACCATACCAGACATCGCATCCATAGCTCTTGAGTATGATGTGCTTAAACCTTGTAATGAATTGGAAGCTGTTTCTACGTTTTTAGTATATTTATCTGTAGCTACTGCAGCAGATGATAGGTCTTTCAAATCTCCCACATTGTCGCTTAATGCTTTTAGACCATTTCCTAAACTTTGGATTAAATCTGGGCCTACTTTAGCTTCTTCAAGCATTTTATCTAATTGTTGAGAAACGGTTCCTTTGTTTATATTCTTGTTTTTGTCTTCCGTTTCAATACCTGCTAATTCAGGATACACCAATGTCCAATCGGTTTCTTTGTGTAATGGTTCAAATGCTGAGATAAAAAAGATAATCGCTTCAGTACCTAATCCTAAAATCAACATAGGGTTTGCACCAGGCCAGTGCATAATTTTAAATAACGCACCAACGATTACGATGGCGGCACCGAATCCATAAACTTTGGCCATGATTTTTTTAAAGGCCATACTTTCGAAGAAACTGTTTGAACTTGACATAAATAATTAAAAATTAAGGTTTGGTTTGGTTTTGGTTGTTTATTGTGTTTAAATTTTATTTGCTATCATTAGGTGAGCGGCCAATGAAACTCATTACGCAGCGGAATCCGGTGTAGGAGTTTGCACTATCTTGGTATTCATAATTACGTGCACCACACTGAATGAAATAACCGATATCTTTCCATGATCCACCTCTAACAGTTTTTCTCTTCAAAGTTTCAGGATCTTCATCGCTTGCATCATATTGATATTCCGGGTTCATGTCATCAGTAAATAAGTTGGCAGACTCTCCGTAAGCTGTTGAAGTCCACTCAGCAACGTTTCCTGACATATCGTATACCCCAAAATCGTTAGGGAAATAAGAGGCCACACGAATTGGGTAAAACCCACCATCTTGGCTGTAATCTCCACGTTGTGGTTTGTAGTTAGCCAGTGAACATCCTTTTGCATTCTTAATGTATGGACCACCCCAAGGGTATTTATTCATATCACGTCCAGCGCGAGCTGCATATTCCCACTCGTATTCTGTTGGTAGCCTGAAATCTGTAGCTGCAGGCTCGCCCATATCTGAATAGAAAGAATTTAAATGAGATGTGCGCCAGTTACAAAATGCTTTGGCTTGGTGCCAATTTACACCTACAACCGGATAATCGTCATATTTTGGATGCCAGAAGTAAACTGTAGCAATCGGCTCATTATATGAATAAGTGTAATCTCTAATGAACACCAATGTGTCTGGATAAATGGCGAGTTGCTTAATCTTCTTATATTTTTCTCTTGATTCTTTGTAAGAATTTTGGCGATGCAATTTTGCCGCAGATTTCAAATCAATTTCTTCGTATTTATAAATGAGTTTACGCACATCAATTTGTTTAGTTCTATAATAAGTTTCAGCCTGATTGTAATACAAATCCTTGATTTGATCATTGTCTTGGGTAAACTCTTCTTTAATTTTTGGAAGATAGTTTAACACGTGCTCACCTGTTTCATCATCTGTAAACCAAAAAACATCCGGGTTTTGTTCTCCGATGATTTCACGCATCATTGAATCCAAAACATGCATCACAAACTGGCGATACTCATTATTGGTTATCTCCGTTTCGTCCATGTAGAAAGCTGCAAAAGTTGCTTGCTTGTTTGGCCCAATCATTCCGGTTGGAATGTCTTGCTCGTTTTCACCTATGTGAATGGAACCTGTAGGTATGTAAACAGTACCGAACGGTTGTGGGTGAAACCACAACGGACGCCCTTTTACACCGGTTAATTCACCGTTATCTGTATTGCCTCCGCAAGAATATATTGCTGTAGCAATTAAGATGTAGAAAATCCATTTAATGTTTTTCATTTTACTAATGATATACGTATTATAAGCAACGCAATATTATAGGTTTTAAGCGAGAAAACAAATTTCTATCAAAAAAACTTCATTTTATCAACGTACAATTGTTGATAAAATTATATAAGTATTATAAGAATCTTGGAGTTAGACGTGGCACAATGGGCTTTTCTTTTGTTTCAAATTTCGGCATAAAGCAATACTTAAATAAAATTTCGTGTGATCCTGAACTATACTCGATGATATTACTCGTAGTGATATCATAAGAGTAGCCCATTTGCATATTGTCGTTAAATTTAAAACCAAGTAATATGGATGCTGCATCTTCAGTACGGTAAGTTAAACCTCCCCTGAATTTGTTGTTAAATGTGGCCATCACATTTATATCCGTTGAGAACTTGGCGCGGTCTCGTTTTACAAGAATGTTTGGCTCAATATCCAGAGACCCGTTGAGTTGATAAGCTGCTCCTGTCATAAAATAGGTATGAGCTACTAAATTATTTTTTACACTGCCATAAGTAATTTCACCTGTATTGATGTGGGTCATTGAAAGGCCAGAATAAAAGTTGTTGAATATCCAAAGTGTTGGCATAGTATAATACAATCCTCCATTTATATCTAAAGTGCTGCCAGATACATTATTGGTTGGAATATTCGGATCATTTAATTCCTTTGGTCTATATTTATTTCCTTCTACACTTTTTTGCATGATACCTATTCCCAAACCACCTGATAATTTAGCTTGGTTTTGAAAAGTGTGTATATAGGATAATGAGAGCATTGGATTAATCAAACGTTCAAAGCCTTGCTGGTCGCTGTAGATATTTAAACCCACTCCAAATTTTTGCCTAATAGGACCATTGATGCTGGCCAGAAACGTAGTTGGTGATTCTCCTGATGGCACATCTAGTTGGTTATTTCCTGTACTTCCAAATCCTAGCCACTGTGTACGGTAAATACCCATCGCACAAATTTTTTCTTCAGTTCCGGCAAAGGCAGGGTTATAATTTAGCCTATTCAAAAAGAACTGCGTAAACTGAGGGTCCTGTTGCGCATAAGCCATCGTGGCCATTGCCAAAAATAAAAGTGTGTATATTTTTCTCATGTATTCGCTTACTTTTAATGTTACTATAATGTAAAATTATATTTGAAAACAATAATACAGATTCGGAGATAAAAAACAAACACAAAAATTACTTTAGGAAAATATGCCCTATTTTATTTGCTTATTATGGGCTTCGATATATTTATCTAAGGCCATAATCATGGATGGATATTCAATGACCGGTGCTGAGATGTTCACAGTAAGTGCTGCTTCTTTAATTGCTTTGGATGTTGTGGCTCCCCATACAGCAATTAAGGTCTTGTTTTGTTTAAATTCGGGGAAATTTTCAAATAATGACCTCACGTCTGCAGGACTAAAGAATACGATGATATCATAGTTTACATCTTTGAGATCAGACAAATCGGAAGACACAATTCTGTAGAAGAAGGCTTCCTTATATTTATATTTATGCTTCTTCATAAACTTTTCAATTTCCGGCTTTCTCCAGTCACTGCATGGAAATAGGTAGTTTTCTGATGGATGATTCTTTATTACATTCAGCAATTCAGTTTCGGTAGCTTTCCCTGTAAATACCTTGCGTTTTCTTACTTGGATATATTTTGCCAAATAGTTGGCAATGCTGTCATTTACACAAAAATATTTTGTGTCGGGGGACATTTCAATTTTTAGCTCACCACACATTCTGAAAAAATGATCGACCGAATTCCTCGAGTTGAGTATGATTGCCGTGAAATCGGTAATCGTGATTTTTTGTTGCTTGAATTCTTTGTAACCAACCGGAGATACAGTTATAAATGGCCTGAAATCAATCTTTAGCGCATGTTTCTTGGCTAAATCGAAATATGGCGATTTATCCGACTCGGGCTTGGGCTGAGACACGATGATGCTTTTAATCTTCGTTTTTTTCAAATGCGTAAGTTGTTTATAAAGTGAATGATAACAAACCAGGGCAAAACTTCGAGGGCGCAAAGATAGATAAATAAATAAAACTTGGGCAGTTGAATAAATTGGCCGCTCAATAAAAATATGCGTACCAATCTGTAAGCCACTCCTAAAAAGAATATAGATATCACTACTTGAGACAATATCAATATATACAACGGGTTGCGGTTGTATGTAAAAAAGATGATGAATGGAAAAATCACCAAGGCCAGAAAATTGTTAACTGAAACGGTATTGGCAACAAAACTTATGGCGAGCTTTTTAACTTTAAGCAATGAACCTAAAAGCGTGTGTACACTGAATTTTATAAAATATACTAAAAATAGTATAGCAACAATTACGAAATACTGATAAATCGGCTTATCTATAAATTGTATAAAGTTCATTTCAAGGTAGCCTGAGATAAACAATGACCCAATCATGATGTAGATTGCAAAGAGCTGAATGGTTGTGAAGGTAAAGGTATATCTTTGCTCCTCCCATATTTTACTGCTAAGCTTAAGGTTGAAAACGGATAATATAAAAACCCTGAAATTATTGGTATTTGCTATCCGCACAAATGCGATATACAAAAGGATGAAACAAATAATCCAAAAACGCCAGTTGGCTTTATGAGGCTTTCGGATGTCTAATTCTTTCACATTAGGTAATTTCCCCCGACTGGGCTTGGCAATAATTTCCCGGTTGTTACCTTCATTTAAATCTAAAAATGGATAAAATTGGGTTCGTATAAAATCCCTATTTTGTAACTGCTCAAGAAATCCTTTCCCGATGGATCCAATTATTACCGCTTGTGTGTCGTTTGACAAGGTATCTGCTGAATTACCTAAATATTTTGTGGTGTCATGTAACCGGTTAGTTGAATCATTCAATTGAGCAACACATTTAATTGCAAACAGAAAAAAGAGTATATAAAACAAAAACTTCTGCATGTTCTAAAAATAGTTGGTGTATCCAAAATGAACTTTTGCCCTGTTAAAATCAATTGGATTGTTCTGTTCTTTTCCAATTGCATAATACAAAGAAAATAAACCATTACCTGTTTCAAAATTAATACCTCCTCCAAATCCGAAAGGGGTATCAGATATGATTGGACTACGGATTTCATTACGGTAATAGGCTCCGTTCCAAAACAACATGACGTGTGCATTACGTTGTATGAGGTATCTGATTTCTGTATTCAAAATGATATATGAACTAGCGAAGATAGCTTGTTCATCAAAACCTTTCAAACTGCGTATTCCACCAATTCTAAACAATTCGCTTGAATACAGTTGCGGAGCCAGCAGTTGTCCACCTTTAAGCTGTATCCTGCTTACTAGCAATTTATAAACAGGCACAAACCAATCCAAGTCTCCTTGTAAAGAATATTGCACCATTCTGAGCTCAACAGAATCATAAATATTGTATGTATTCCCATCTGGCAATGGAATTCGCAATGCGTCAATAGTAGGATTTTGTTCAATATTCTTTACCCCCACACTTCCTGTAAAATCTATACCAAACCCTTTCCTAGGGTTTATATAATAATCATAATGAACCAACTTGAACGAAATTCCGTATTGGTAATTAACCAAATCAGTAGCATCCGGCAAAGATGCAGTTTGAAGAATCTGATTTGTATCAACACTGATGGTTGTAGTACTTTGAACGGAATAAAAAAAACGAACATAATCTTCGCCAATTATTCTGTATTGCAAACCTATGGTATTCCTTACATCCAAAAAGGTGGTATCTTGTTTCAACAATTTAAGGTCATAGTCAATGCCGATATTGCTTTTAAAAAGATAAGGGAATACAAATTTGAACTTCAACTCTTGTGAATTCCCCATAAAACTTCTAAAATTTAAATCAATCGACTTACCTGATGCAAATAGGTTCTGTAACTTCAGATTGGCTTCGCCTGTGATTAATAAGCTTCCATCATTTAGTTGTGTGTTTGGTGCAAACCCAATTATGCCATCAATATTATTGGCATTGCGATTTTGCACAAATACAATTGGTTTTGCTTTATTCCCATAAAAATATAATGAGCTGTTTCTGCTTACAGTTAGAAAGGGCAATTGTGAAAGCCTGTTATCAAATTTTTTTACCAACTGCTCATTGTATGGGTTACCCGTTTTTACAGATAGGTATTTTTGCAGAAACCATTTTTTTATGTTAGCATCACCTATCATTTCAATTGTGTCAAATACTGTGTAGCTATTTAATTCAAGATTCCATGCTGCTTCGATGGTGTTTGAATCAATGGAAATACTATCCAGTTTTAATCTTGCAAATGGATACCCGTTGCGTTCAAGGTAATTCAATATTGCATTTGCAGACCTTACATATTTTTCAGGAGAGAATTTGTTGGATACAAAATCTTTTTCCCTGAAACCTGACCCTGTAATTGCTTCCTGTATGACATTTCCTTTTCGCAATGCAATCCAATGATATATAGCCCCCGCATCAATTGCAACTTGCAGCGTATCTGCAACCCATGTTTCACTAATGACTTTAGCAGACAAGTAGCCTTGCTCATTCAACTTGAGTATGGCGTCATTAATGCTAATTGGAATTGATAAGGTATCTGATAAAATGGCTTTAGCTGCAATACCGAGCGCTCGACTTTCTTCAGGATAATGATAATAAAATTTTACAGGCACAAACAAATTGTTTTGTGCGTGCAGTTTTAAACTAAAAAAAACTAATACGATGAGATACCTTTGCACTTGATTTTTCAAATAAACGAAAAAAGCATTGGCAGGCATATATATTCATATTCCATTTTGCAGAAAAGCATGTTATTACTGCAATTTTCATTTTAGCACCAATTTTTCAACGATTGATGCCATGACGGATGCCATTTGCAAGGAACTTAACATGCGATCAGCTGAATTGAATTGTCAATCAATTGAAACAATCTATTTTGGAGGTGGCACTCCTTCTTTATTAAATGAGGCCCAATTAACCAAAATCTTAAATACCATTTATAAGCACTATCAGGTAGCTCCATTAAGCGAGATGACTATTGAAATAAATCCGGATGATGTAACAGAAGTCCTTATAAAGTCATGGATGAATAAGGGTATTAATCGCGTCAGCATTGGTGTGCAATCATTTGAAGAAAAAAGCCTTAAGTGGATGAACCGATCTCACACAGCTAAGCAATCTATACTGTCAATTTATACCTTGGCCGAGTTGGGTATCGAAAATATTTCTATGGACTTGATTTACGGCCTCCCAGGATTATCCATGCAATCGTGGCAACGCACCCTTAGGAAAGTAGAAGGACTTCCGGTTCAGCATGTTTCAGCATATTGCTTAACTGTAGAGCCGAAAACAGCTTTGCAGCATTTTGTGAGCACAAGCCATGTTGTGCTTCCTGATGATGACACTACAGAGCAACAATTTCAATTCATGAGTAAATACTTTACTGAAGCTGGTTTTATACATTATGAAATCTCCAATTTTGGTTTGCCAGGATACCATTCCAAACACAACAGCAGCTACTGGAAAGGCCAACCCTATATTGGTGTTGGCCCCTCAGCACATTCCTATGATGGCCTGAAAGATAGAAGATGGAATATTGCATCCAATCAAACGTATTTAACATTCATGGAATCCAATAAGCAATATTGGGAGGAGGAGAAACTTTCAGAAATTGAGAAATACAATGAATTTATCATGACCGGATTGCGCACGATATGGGGATGTGATTTGAGCAAACTGAGTAATGAGCAGTTGATTTTATTTGAAAAACAGAGAAAAAACTTCCTCAAACATCTTAAAAACGGCAATATTACAAATGAACATCATGTGATTAAACTAACCGAAAAGGGTCGCTTTTATGCTGACGGAATTGCCTCTGACTTATTTGCTTAAGTTAAGTCATGAATAAATTTCAGGATTTTATCTCGCCCTGTTTTCTTCTCTGATGACGTTAAAAATATTTCGGGTAACTCCTCCCATCTTTCCAACATTGTCTTTTTAAACTTAGCTATCTTTTTGGCAACTTCGGTTTGCGAGCTCTTATCCATTTTGGTAAATACCAAAACAAACGGAACTCCTTTCTCTCCTAAATAGTCAATAAATTCTAAATCAATTTTCTGAGGATCAATGCGTGAATCAATGAGCACAAAAACGCACTGCAGGTTTTCCCGATTCATGAAATAATCGTCCATGTTTTGTTTCCATTGCTCGCGTTGGTCTTTAGAGCGTTTTGCAAAACCATAACCCGGCAGGTCCACCAAATGCCACCTGTTGTTAATTAAAAAATGATTGATGGTAATCGTTTTTCCGGGAGTTGACGAAACTTTAGCTAAGCCATTTCGGTTGGTAAGCATGTTAATCAATGATGATTTTCCCACATTTGACCTACCGATGAAGGCAAATTCATGGATAGGCGATTTGGGGCACTGTTCAACTGTTTCTGAACTCTTTACAAAAACTGCACTTTTTATTTCCATAATACATAAACCATAAAACAAAAGACTATTAAGGCTTTGAAAACGTTACAGCCAATAATTTGTTAGAAAGTAAACAAAGGTAATCCAAAACAAAAAAAATCTTTACGCAATAAAATATTTACTTCGCCCACATCATGCAATCCAAAATTATTAAACCCGACAATCAATCTCCTGAGGGTAAAAAAATTCAAGTTGAGCAAATGTTTGACAGCATCGCCTCTCGTTATGATTTCTTGAATCATACCCTATCACTAGGAATTGATAAAGGATGGCGAAAAAAAGCCATTGCTTCTATTGGCAAAAATAATCCCAAACAAATTTTGGATGTGGCTACAGGAACTGCTGACCTTGCCATTGCTTGTCTTACCTTAAATCCTGATAGTATCATAGGAATTGATATTTCTCAAAATATGCTGAACGTTGGCATTAAGAAAATAAACGACCAAGGATATGCTGATAAAATTAAACTGATGAAAGGCGATTCAGAAAATCTTCCATTTAGCAACAATACATTTGACGCCATTACGGTTGCATTTGGGGTACGAAATTTTGAGAATTTAGACAAAGGCCTAAAAGAAATTGCCCGTGTATTAAAACCTGGCGGGACACTTGCTGTACTTGAGTTTTCCAAGCCACGCACTTTTCCTTTTAAACAGTTGTATAACCTTTATTTTAGCAATATTTTACCTTTTTTTGGAAAATGGATAAGTAAAAATGAAAATGCTTATGCATATTTGCCTGAATCTGTAAAGCATTTTCCTGATGGAGAAGATTTTTTACATCACCTTCGTTCGGCTGGTTTTACAGATAGCAAACAACAAACTTTAACTTTCGGAATTTGCAGTTTATACAACGCCATAAAGTAATTTTAGTTCTCCTCACATTATTGTTGGAGATGAATGCTACAGCTGTGTTTGCACAGGCAAACCAGGAGCAGTATGACAATAAAACGCTCCACTTCGGATTCACTCTTTCTGCAAATATACCAAGCATGCGTGTTGATACGCGACTGCCAGTGATGCGAAAAGACAGTGTACAAATGGTTAGTACATCCGGTTTTGTTGGAATAGGTTTGGGTGGTATCACAAATTTGAGACTTAGCGAGCATTGGGACCTAAGGCTGTTGTTTCCAGTAATATCATTTGTGCAACGTAATATCGCTTACACCATGCACGATAAATATAAAGATATTAAGGTAGAATCAGCATATGCTGATGCATCTTTATTGATAAAATTTAAATCACAGCGCAGAAAAAATGTAAGGGCATATTTGATTGGTGGATTAAGAATGTCTTATGACTTAAGTTCTTCAGTAACCAAAAACCGGTCGGATGAAAGCCCCGTGGTTTCGCTTGTGCCTTACACTGCCGGTTATGAATTCGGTATGGGATTGGATATTTATTTCCCCTATTTTAAATTTTCGCCTGAAATAAAAGTGATGAATACATTTGGTAATGCCGTTTATTACGATGGTTTCATCTATACCGATGTTATAGAAAAAATATCTCCAAAGATGGTTGTCATATCTCTTCATTTCGAATAGGCATTCATGAAATTTTCTATTCAGGCACAATCTGCAACCGGTAAATCAAGAGCAGGTACTATTGAAACAGATCGCGGGGTCATTGAAACGCCAATTTTCATGCCGGTGGGTACACAAGGAAGCGTGAAAGGCGTTACCCAACAAAATCTTGAACATGATATCCATGCTCAAATAATATTGGCCAATACCTATCATGTATTTCTTCGCCCTGGGCTTGAGGTAATTGAGGATGCAGGAGGCATACAGCAATACATTGGATGGAATAAACCCATGCTAACCGATAGCGGTGGCTATCAAGTATTCTCTTTAGGCGATATCAGCAAGATTACAGAAGAGGGCGTTTCATTCAAATCACATATTGATGGCAGTAAACACTTTTTCTCGCCCGAAAGAGCTGTTGATATTCAGCGTAGTATTGGTGCCGATATTATCATGGCATTTGATGAATGTACTCCCTATCCATGCGAATATGATTATGCAAAAAAATCAATGCATATGACACATCGCTGGTTAAAAAGATGTATTTCACAGTTTGAGAACACGAAACCTTTGTATGGCACATCTCAAACATTATTTCCCATTGTGCAAGGAAGCGTTTATAAGGATTTACGTGTGCAATCGGCAGAGTACATAGCATCTTGTGAAATGCCCGGAAATGCGATTGGCGGATTATCGGTGGGTGAACCTGCTGAAATGATGTATGAGATGACAGAATTGGTATGTAATATTTTACCTGCTGACAAACCCCGATACCTGATGGGGGTGGGTACTCCTGAGAATATACTTGAATGCATTTCGCTTGGAATTGACATGTTTGATTGTGTAATGCCAACACGCAATGCTCGTCATGGTTATTTGTTTACATCACAGGGAATAATCAATATCAAGAATAAAAAATGGGACAAAGACTTTTCAGCAATTGACGACCTGTTTACGCCTCAATATTCAAAAGCCTATTTAAGGCACTTGATACACAGCAAAGAAATGCTTGGCGCGCATATTGCCAGCAAACAAAACCTGAGTTTCTACCTGTGGCTTGTAAAAACCGCAAGAACACATATCATTCAAGGCGATTTTGAAAGCTGGAAAAAAGACATACTTCCTGTTATTACCCAACGACTGTAAATGCAAATGGCATAATATTTTTTATACTTGTGCCTGAAACAATACCATGTCAAAATTTAGGCTCACCATCATTGACCGATACATTATTAGGAAATACCTGGTTACCTTCATGTTTTCTACCGGGTTATTCTCACTTATTGCCATCGCTATTGATATTCCTGAAAAAATTGATGACTTCCTAAGAAAAAAACCACCTATACAGGC
>CAYSBE010000059.1:13390-16025 GCA_964429245.1 uncultured Bifidobacteriaceae bacterium
ATTCCTGTAAGTGATAGGCACAGGTATGAGTTTGAAGATAAGTATGTAAAGGACAAAAAGAAGAGCTCAAACAATAATATACACGTACAAATAGAGCCGGGAACTATGTTATTTATTGAATCTTTTAATTATGTAGACAGTTCAGGTTTCAATTTGCATATGGAAAGAATTGAGGATGGAAAACTTGTACAGCGATTAAAGGCGGGAAGCATTCGGTGGAACAAGGAAAAAAATATGTGGTCGATGATAAATGTATTGCAGCGCACCTTTGTCAATAATGGAGAATTGATTAGGCAAGTGAACGTGCTTGATACCATGCTTCCCATAAAACCAGATGAGTTTATTATAAAGAATGAATACATTTCTGCAATGACCAATCCCGAACTGACAGAATACATTAGAAAAGAAATTGAAAAGGGCTCATCCAGTATTAATGCATACCAGGTAGAATTGCTCAGAAGAACCGCTGGAGCAATTTCGTTTTTTCCGCTAACACTTTTAGCCGTTGCCATTTCGTCACGCAAACAACGCGGAGGTATTGGATTAAGTTTAGGATTGGGCATTTTTGCTACACTGCTATACTTACTCACAGTTCAGGTATTTCATACATTCGGCATCAACAATGTGATGGCTCCTGTTTGGGCTGTATGGACGCCTGTGGTATTATTCACCGTAGTGGCCATTTATTTATTATATAAGTCACCGAAATAGGCATGAAGTTTCCTAAACTGTTGCAACTTCATGTCATCATTTTATTATGGGGATTTACGCCTATTTTAGGAAAACTAATTACCCTTAGCAGCTTGGATCTGGTATTTTACCGTTTGCTCATTTCTGGTGTAGCTTTATATATTTTTATTCGGTACAAAAATGTTTCACTTCGCATGTCAGCTTCTGCGTTGGGAGAGGTCATGTTGATGGGATTTGTGGTGGGTATACATTGGTTCAGCTTTTATGAAGCAATAAAGGTATCAAATGTGAGTATGGCTATGATTGGTTTTGCTACGATTACATTATTTGCCAGCATCTTTCAACCATTGTTGCTTAAAAATAAATTTTACCGTGGCGATTTGTTTTATGGTATAGCCATATTAATTGGGCTGCTTGTTATTGTTAATTATGAGACATATCACATTGCAGGAATTTTATGGGGAATGGGGGCGGCTATATCGGGCGCATTTTTTGGTGTATATAATGGAAAACTCATTACCAAGCATCCCGCAGTGAGCATTACGTTACTGGAATTTTTAGGCGCTATTTTTACGATTATAATCTTGCGCTTATTCTCTTATGGAAACATTAATTTCCCGATACCTGAAGGCAGTGATATTGTATACCTGCTTATACTTAGTTTGCTGTGCACAACCATTGCATTTACTTGGAGCATCGATATTTTAAAATATTTCACTCCTTTTACTGTCATTATCACAAATAACTTAGAGCCTGTCTATGGAATCGTGTTTTCTGTACTGATTTTCGGGCAGTCGGAGTTAATGTCGATACCTTTTTATATCGGTGCGGCCATTATATTAGGAAGTGTGTTTACCTACCCTTTGGTTAAAAGAAAGTTTTACAAAAACTAAATTAAATTACAAAAGCATACCTGCAATCGTAGCTGATAAGTATGAAGCCAATGTGCCGCAAAGCAATGCTCGGAAACCAAGTTTTGCTAAGTCTGCACGCCTTGATGGCGCCAACTCCCCAATGCCGCCAACTTGAATGGCTATTGAACTGAAATTTGCAAAACCACACAATGCAAAACTGGCAATTACAACAGATTTGGGCTGCAGTAATTGATCTTTTATTAATGGCGCAAGATTTGAGTAAGCAACAAATTCATTAATTACCATCTTGGTTCCCATTAATGAACCGATGGTGAAAATATCATCTGATGGTACGCCCATTGTCCAAGCGAAAACAGAAAATATTGACCCAAATATCTTATTTAAACTCACTACGTCAGTACCTACTACTGGAGTAGCATCTCCGGTCATAAAAAGGTTTGGGAACTCTGCCAACTTAGCTAAACAAACATCGGCAAGTGCAATGAGTGCAATAAAACCAATGAGCATAGCAATTACATTCAGAGAAACTTTTAGCCCATCGCTTGCACCGTGAGAAATCGCATCTAATAAATTGGCATGGTTCTTTTTTACTTCCAATTTTACCGTACCTTTTGTAACGGACTCTTCTGTTTCGGGCCACACAATTTTTGAAATGACCAATGCGCCAGGAGCAGCCATGATGCTTGCTGCTAGCAAGTAAGGTGCTGGTACTCCCATTGAAATGTACACTGCCATAACCCCGCCTGCAATACACGCCATACTACCACTCATAGATGCGAGTAACTCACTCATGGTCATGCTCTGGATATAAGGCTTAATCATGATTTGGGCTTCCACTTGTCCAACAAATGCACTTGATACATTTGATAATGCTTCGCTTCCACTTACACCCATAAGTTTGTGCACGATACGCGCAAATATGGAAACCAAAATCTGCATCACTCCAATGTGGTAGGCTATGTTTACCAGTACGGCAACAAAAATAATTGCTGGAATTATTTTAAACATAAACAAGAAGCTGTATGCATCACCAAATATTGGTTTTAGTAAATCCGGCTTTATCAGGCCAC
>CAYSBE010000060.1:0-15981 GCA_964429245.1 uncultured Bifidobacteriaceae bacterium
TGTCGCGTGGTGCATGCCAACATACTAACTTATTCTTGCTACATACTTATATATACAGAAAACATAATAATCATAAACAGCACGAAATCAGCATATTAAATATATTTTAATTTGACAAATACGGAATCAAATTCCGTATTTGTCAAATTTGTTTTATACCTTTGTTGCATGATACAACGTGCAGCATCCACTAAAATAAAACAACTGGCTCGCAAGTTTCCGGCTGTGGGTTTATTAGGCCCTAGGCAATCGGGTAAAACCACACTGGCCAAAGAACTGTTTCCGAAAAAGCCCTATATCAGTTTCGAAAATCAGGACAATGTATTGCTAGCTACCAAAGATCCGCGTGCGTTTTTGGGGCAGTATAAAAACGGAGCCATATTTGATGAAATACAACGCGTGCCTCAATTGCTTTCCTACATGCAGGGTGTGATTGATGCACAACCCAATAAGGTGGGTTTGTTTATCATTACAGGTTCGCAAAACCTGTTGCTGCTCGAAAGTATTTCACAAACACTGGCCGGCAGAATTGCATTTATTCACCTGTTGCCATTTAGCTTCACCGAACTGGAAGAAAGCAAATACAGCAAACAAAGCCTGAACAAGCTGATACTGAATGGAGGCTATCCGCGTCTGTATGACAAGAAAATAAATCCGGTTGATTATTACCCCAACTACCTGCTTACGTATGTAGAAAGAGACGTGAGACAGATTAAAAATATTACCAACTTGGCCTTGTTTCAGCGTTTTTTGAAAGTGTGTGCATCGCGGGTGGGGCAGGAGGTAAACTACACATCCATCGGAAACGATACGGGTGTGGATCAAAAAACCATTATGAGCTGGTTTGGCATATTGGAAGCAAGTTTCATTGCTTTCAGATTACAGCCGTTTTACAAAAACCTTGGCAAACGACTCACACAAATGCCTAAGCTGTATTTTTATGATACCGGTTTGTGTTGTTCGTTGCTGGAGCTTGAAAACGAATCGCATGTAAATACACATCCGCTGCGGGGAGCCTTATTCGAAAATCTGATTATATTGGAACTACTGAAAACACGTTACAACAACGGACAGCGTGGCAATCTATATTACTGGCGCGACAGAACCGGAAATGAAATAGATGTTCTGATAGATCAATCTTCGCAGGTAATACCTGTTGAAATTAAAACAGCTTCTACATTTAATACGGATTATGTGAAAGGTATCAACTACTGGAAAAAGATAAATCCAGATACTAAAAAATCATATGTTATTTATAACGGTAAATCAGCTACGTTAAACACAACCGAGATACTGAACTGGAAAGAATTAGGAGCTAAATTATATAATTAAAAATTGACAAATACGGAATCAAAATCCGTATTTGTCAATTTTTATTCTGAGGCATGAACGCCAATCAGGTCTTTTTATGCTATATACACCCTGTAGTTTATTTCGGACTGCAGGGCATGTTATTTTTTCTGCAATGTTCAATTTAAGATATACTATATATACACGTAATTGATACATAAATTATTTGCCAGCATGAACAAGACACATAAGCATACCTCGTTGTCACGGTCGTCCCTAATCAAAAAAATACGGTCGATATCCGGCCTTGTGGGAAAAGCTTTCTACATGAACAGTGGGGGCATAAACTACATTGTTAAACTTGAATATCGTTTAGTAACTTTACCAAATGGAAAACGAAGATTCAAAACCTCAGCGAAGAATAAGATACAAAGGTACCCACCCCAAAACCTTCAAGGAAAAATACAAGGAATTACAGCCCGAAAAATATACGGACGATATTGAAAAAATAAAAGCCAAAGGTGCGACTCCAGCAGGAATGCATCGCTCCATTTGTGTTCAAGAAATATTAGATGTATTGCAAATTAAACCCGGACAAGTTGGGCTAGATGCTACGCTTGGTTATGGGGGTCATAGTTTGGAAATGCTAACATGCTTGAAGCCAAACGGCAAATTATTCGCCACCGATGTTGACCCTTTTGAATTACCTAAAACAACAGAACGACTTGCAGCCTTAGGTTTTGGTTATGATATCTTCTTTCCGCGTAAAATGAATTTTGCAAATATTGATTTAATTGTTCACGAGGCTGGCTTGTTAGATTTTGTCTTAGCTGATTTGGGCGTTTCATCTATGCAAATTGATAATCCCGAAAGAGGCTTTTCGTTGAAATTAGATGGTCCTTTAGATCTTAGATTGAATCCTAAAAGCGGCAAATCGGCAGCCAATTTTTTACTAACACTTTCGCAAGATGAGTTGGAAGAAATATTAATTGAAAATGCGGATGAACCTTATGCTGCAGAAATTGCTGAAGCAATTGCGTTTAAACTAAAAAAGGGAGACCCTATTGAAACTACAGCACAATTAAAAAATACCATTAAAGAAACTCTTGATTTTTTAGACAATGAGGATGTAAAAAAATCATGTACGCGTAGTTTTCAAGCGTTACGTATTGCCGTCAATAATGAGTTTGGCGTTCTTGATTCGTTTTTAGAAAAGCTCCCTGATGCTTTGGTTGCTGGTGGTAAGGTTGCCATTCTTTCCTTTCATTCAGGAGAAGACCGAAGAGTTAAGAAAGCGTTTCAAGCATTTTATCGTCAAGGTATTTATAGCGAAATTGCCCCCGGCCCCATAAGGCCCTCACCAAAAGAAATTGGAAGCAACCCAAGAGCGCGCTCGGCTAAGTTAAGGTGGGCTATTAAAGCCTAGTATCCTCCTTAATATTGATTGTAGTGTTAACTGTTTGTAGTCGCTTTCTGTTAGGCATCAAACAGATTATCCCTGAAGGCCATCCTTGGCCTAAAAATACATGCACGACATCCAGCCTTGTGGTCCATGCTGTTTGCGTGAACGGTGTATTTTTATGTTATGTTATCTTTCAGATTTTGTGTGGGTTAATTGCTATTGGTTTTGATAGACTATAACTATTTCGGGATATTTATTTTATATAGGTTTTATATATTTAAAAGTCAATTGACGGCAAATTGGTTTTATTTGCAAAATCAAATGGCAGATGCGATAAAACATATTAAAACGGTAATAGGAACTGACTTGACGTTATTTGAAACCAAGTTTAGAGAAGCCATGCGCTCGAAGGTTCCTTTGCTTGATACCATCATGACCTATATCGTGAAAAGAAAAGGCAAGCAAATTAGGCCCATGTTTGTATTTCTGAGTGCACATTACTTTGGCAATATCAATGACCGCACACATAGGGCTGCTGCTTTGGTTGAATTGTTACATACGGCTACCCTTGTGCATGATGATGTGGTTGATGACAGCGATGAGCGAAGAGGTTTTTTTAGTATCAATGCACTTTGGAAAAATAAGATTGCTGTTTTGGTAGGCGACTATTTGTTGTCAAAAGGGCTCTTACTTTCGGTTAAAAACAAAGACTATGATTTGCTGGAAATTGTAAGTAATGCAGTGGAAGCCATGAGTGAAGGAGAGCTGTTGCAGATTGAAAAATCACGCATGCTCAATTTATCAGAAGAAGTTTATTTTGAAATCATTCGCAAGAAGACCGCTTCATTAATTGCCAGTTGCTGCGCAACAGGTGCAGCATCTGCCGGGGCTACACCCGATCAGGTTGAGCTGTTCAGGCAATTTGGCGAAAAAGTAGGACTTGCATTTCAGATGAAAGACGACTTGCTGGATTATGCCGATACCCTTCAAACCGGAAAACCGGTAGGAATTGATATCAAAGAGAAAAAACTCACCCTTCCCGTCATTTATGCTTTAAACAAAGCAGATCAATCTACCAAGTCGTGGATGATTAATGCCATCAAAAATCACAATACGGATAAAGAAAAAGTTGCCAAAGTAATTGCCTTTGTGTTGCAAAGTGGTGGCATTGAATACACCATAAAAAAGATGGAGCAAATTGTAGAAGAAGCAAAACAAGCATTACATCAAGTGGGTATTTCCAATCCCTCATCCTCGCTTGAAATGTTGGTTGACTATTCCATCAGCAGAACCAAATAATTATTTTACGATTCGCAACTCAACTCGCCTGTTCATGGCGTGTTCCTCTTCTGTGCACGCTGTGCCATCGGCACAATTGTTTAGCAAATGATCTTCTCCATATCCTCTAATCACAATCTTTGAAGCCGGAACACCTTTGCTCAATAAATAGTTGCGGGCTTCTACTGCTCTTCTAAGCGATAAATCTTTGTTGTATTCAGCTGTTCCTCGGCTATCCGTATGGGCATCTATTTCTACTTTTATTTTGTTCCCTTGTCGGATAGTTGCTGCTGCCGAATCAAGAATATGCAATACCTCTGGAACCAACTTTGCTTCATTAAATCCAAAGTTTACATTGCTAAAAACGACTTTTAGTAAAGATTCATCAGGGTCAACATAGACTTCTTCAGGAGGAGAAGGAACGACTTCTTTTTCAACCGCAGCAATAGGATCTGCTTTTACTTCAGGTTTGTTTTCCGTTTCGTTTGGTTTTTGTACCATACTGTCTTTTGGCACAATTGTTTCTGCAACTATTGGTAGAGCAATCACAGCAGGAGGTGGTGGAGGTGGAGGAATTTTAGGTGCTTCAATTTTTTCTTCAAGCTTTGTTTGTTCGGCCACTATTTCTTCTTTTCGTTTTACTGTTTCGGCTTTATTGGTACTATCTAATTTTTTTGTCATCGCCAATACTTCAGCTTTTTGACTTTTAGGATATTCTCTGAAGTAATATACCAAGTCATCACCGTCATCGCTTGCCCGGTTTGATGAGAAGTATCCGGTTAATCCATTGTTGTAGCAAATAAATGCATAATCATCCCGAAAAGAATTATAGGGTTTTCCCATATTTACGGGAGACGAGGCCGTTCCAAATTTGGTGAGGGTTGCAGTATAAATATCATATCCACCATATCCGTTTAAACCTTTTGACGAATAATAAAATTTATCGCCATTCACATGAGGATACAATTCATGTTCCTCAGAGTTTACACTTTTTCCCATATTTACAGGCAAACCCCATTCGCCATTTTTGCCTCTTTTTACAAAGTATAAATCATAGCCACCAATTCCTCCCGGCATATCACTTGTAAAATACAACATATTATCATCCGGAGTAATGAATGGATGTGTACAGTTAAAATCACTTCCATTTACCGGCAATGGTTTTACATTAATAAACTCACCATCTACTAATTCTGCTTCGTAGATACTAAAGTTGAGGATATACTCTTTACCATCAGCTGTTTTTCTGCTTTTTGTTTTTTTGGATACAGCAGTATTTGCAGCAAAATAGATTTTACCTTTCTGCCTGCAAACAGATGGAAACCCTTCATTACCGCTAAACACGATAGAGTCAATATATTTGGTATTTTCAATAAAATGGATGCTATCCATTCTTTCTGCAAAGTCAAGGTCGAAAATAGACATGGAATAATATGGTTCTTTATTGCGCGCGTGGGCATAGATGATTCCTTCATTGAATAAGCTGTGTCCAAGACTTTGTCCGCTCACATCAAGGTTGGTTGGAGCAATATATACTGGTTTATAGATGGTGTCATTAGCTATTGCCCAATTTACTGATCTCAAATGAAAACTTCCATAAGGATCTTGATGCTCGGTTAATTTTTGATAGCGTTTAAACGTATTTTTAGACTCTTCATATTTGCCATTAAACTTTTGCATAATGGCAAGCTCAAGTATATATTCAGGCTTTCTATCTAAGGTTTTATCAACCAATTCCTGGTAGTATGATTCGGCTTGTGTGTATTGAAAAGAATATTGATGACAGCGTGCCAATTGTGCCAACACATAGAGTTCAGTTTTCTCAGGAAGTGCCATTGAAAGCGCAACGCTGTAATTCTGGATTGCATCGGGGTATAAAAAGTCATCATAAAAACCATCACCCGTTTCAATTTCCTTTTTTTGCGCATATGCAGTCATAGAAAAGCATGAACATAGCATGCACATGAATATAGTTGCAAGAACAAATTTCCTCATGTATTTATCGAGCATGTACTTGAGGAATGTGGTAAAGAATTTCATCAACGTATATGCGCTCATTGCAAAGTCTGGGCACTTTATGCTGTCCGCCCAATTTTCCATTTCTTTTCATCCATGCATGAAATGATCCTTTGGGCAGTTTGGAAATAATTGGAAAGGTCATGGCAATATTGTTGTATCGTTTGGCTTCGTAATCGGAGTTTATACTTTTCAGTTTTTCATCAAGACAACGTGAAAATTGTTCCATGTTTTGAGGTTCTTCTTCAAACTCAATAAGCCATTCGTGTGTGCCTACATTGTTGTTTTCATGAAAAACAGGAGCCACAGTATACTCAGCCAGTGTGGCATTACAGGCGAGACAGCTTTCGGTTATGGCCCTATCGGCATTTTCAATAATCAGCTCTTCGCCAAATGCATTGAGGAAATGGCGTGTGCGACCTGTAATTTTAAACAGGTAAGGATTGGTTGAAGTAAATTTGATGGTATCGCCAATAATGTATCGCCACAAACCGGAGTTGGTACTAATAACCAGTGCATAATTTTCATCTATCTTTACTTCTTGCAAGTCATAGGTTTTTGGATGCGATTTTCCGTATTCCGACATGGGCATAAATTCGAAATAAATGCCATAGTCAAGCATAAGGAGCAAATCTGAGGCATTTAATGAATACTGTACTCCGAGGAACCCTTCAGAAGCATTGTATGTTTCATAATAGTGCATGTCGGATGCCTTAATAAGTTTTTTAAAACGCTCCCGATAAGGCTCAAAGCTTACACCGCCATGTATGTACAATTCAAGGTTGGGCCAAACATCTTTAAGGTTTTTCTTTCCCGTTATTTCAAACAGTTTATCAATGAGCATAAGTGTCCATGTAGGAACTCCCGAAATGTTGGTTACGTCTTCGTCAACTGTTGCCCATGCCATGCGGTTTATTTTTTCATCCCAATTTTCCATGATGGCAATGCTCAACTCGGGTGTGCGAAAGAAGTGCGCCCAAAAAGGCATATTCTGCATCATTACTGCAGATAAATCGCCATAATAAGAATCATTACACAACCGATTTAATTGATGACTGCCACCAATAATCAGTCCTTTTCCATCAAATACATTTGCATTGTCATTGTTTAAAATGTACATCATCATGGTATCTTTACCTCCCTGAAAATGACACTCATCAAGGCTTTCATGTGTAACGGGTAAAAACTTGCTTTTTGCTGCAGTGGTGCCTGATGACTTTGCAAACCATTTTATTTCTGTAGGCCAAAGTACATTTTGTTCGCCTTGCATGATAAGGTCGATGTAAGGCTTATGTGTTTCGTAGTTTCCTACAGGGACTTCCCTTTTAAATTGCTCGGCATTCTTTAACTCTTCGTATCCGTATTGTTTTCCCCACTTAGTATCCTTAGCCGTTTTCAATAATTTAGTAAGCATTTCCTGTTGCACATCATGTGGATGCTGCACGATTCTTTCGATAGCAGTTTCCCGCTTTCGGAGGTACCATGATATGAGGGAATGGATAATGGGCATGTCACAAATTTTGCAATTTCATTGGAATAATCGCTATGCTCATGCAAAATAGTTGTTTATAACTTTGGAGTCATTTTATAGCTGGCAAAGGATGTGATGAGTTTAAAGGCTTCGTTATACCTAGAAAAGGTGAGCTCATCAGGCACATCCCCTACATCATGATAATAATTGTATTTACCCATGAGGTAGAAAAAAAATGCCCGTACCCCATTTTCTGAAAAGTAATAATGATCACTGTTTGGTGCTTTACCACGCGCTTTGATATCGGGTAAATAGTTGTTTTCAAGGTTGATGAGCGTAAGGTCCAAGAAGTCATCTTTAAAAATTTCACCATTCACCACCGTCATTCCTTCATCGCCTGTTCCCATCAAGTCCAAATTAATCAACAAGCTAATTTGGTTAAGTGGAAACAAAGGATTTTGCGTATAGTAATATGAGCCAAACAACCCTGCTTCTTCTCCCGAAAATGCAATAAACGCAACAGAATAAGCCGGGGGGAAAGTTGCATAATACTGCATGATATCAAGCATCATGGCCACGCCACTTGCATTATCATTTGCACCTCGAAATATGGCATCAGGTCCCAGCATACCTAAGTGGTCGTAGTGTGCACTAAACACCACAAACGAATCAGGATTTGTATTGCCTTTTATAAATCCCACCAAATTTTCAGCAATATGCTGCTTCATATCGGGCTGGATATCGATTTTTATGCGTTTGTTAAATGATTTTATTTTATCGCCCAGCACATAAAACACAGGAAATGCATCCCATTCTGTGGCAACACTCCAGGTTAATTTTTTTTGCTTGGTATAAATGAGGCCTCTGGCTTTGTATTGATTCTTCAGAATCTTAGCCATACGGTCTTTGTTTTTTAAACGGGCCTCTTTCAACCCATCAATTACCAGCATGCTTTTGAAAAAGGCACTCTTCTCAAATTTTTCGAAAAGCGTGTTGTTGTCAACCGTGGCCGAATCAACATACACCAAATCAAATACTCCGGATAGTTTAGAACAGCCTGCAGCAGGTATATAATCAACACCGGCTTCAAAATTCTCATTTTCTATTGAAAATGTAAGTCTGCCGGGAAACGTAACAACCGGAAAACCATAATCCTGCACATAGTCCTGTGTGAAAGATTGTAAGCCCACTTTTCTAAACTCAGCTTTTATAAATTCAGCGGCATATTTGCTTCCATCTTTTAAGTATCCTCTGCCTGCCATGCGGTCGCTGCACAATGAGTCTGTTACCCTTCTGGCATAAGCAAGATCCTGGGCATGCATTGCCCAAGAATAGCCTATGAAACATAATCCCAATAATAGTTTATTTCTCATAAGGCATTATTGTTACGTTACCCTTTTCTGATGGTAAAATGATAGGTTTCCATAATCAGATTGGCTAGCAATTTTTTGCAAGCAGTTTCTACTTGTTCGTTTGCCTGTGCTTCTGATTCAGCTTCAATTTCCAATGTGATGTGTTTGCCAATCCGAACATTGTCAATATTAGGCAAACCAATATTTTTCATGCTGCCTGTTACAGCTTTCCCTTGGGGGTCAAGTAGTGCCTTCTGAGGCATTACATCTATTTCTGCGATAAATTTCATATGTGTTTTTTGGGTATATAATGTTGAATAATTGCAATTAGAATGTAAAGTAAAATAGCAATACCAATGCCGGGTATTTGAAAAAATATGATACTGAGTGCTCCCAAAATGATGAGCAGGTATTGTACTTTATTTTCAGCTAGGGAATATGTTTTGAATTTTAATGCAGGCATAGCAATTTCACTGGTAAGTAAATAAGCTGAGGCAATTGGAAACAGTTTCAGGAAAGTTTGTTGCTGAAAAAACGGTGCCAATTCAATATGTTGGTCCATTGCAAATGGAATGCTTAGAATCAAAAATGCATTTGCCGGAGTAGGCAACCCAATGAAGCCATTGGTTTGCCGTGTATCAAGATTAAAGGTAGCAAGCCTGATGGCTGAGAAAACAGGAATCAAAAAAGCAACATAAGGTGTGATGCAAAACCCTTCCATATTCAGGCACTTTCCGGCAAAGGTGTAAAATATCATACCGGGTGCTACACCAAAACTAACCACATCTGCTAAAGAGTCGAGTTGCTTACCAAGTTCTGATTGTGCATGTAAAGCCCGTGCAACAAATCCGTCAAAAAAATCAAGAATACCTGCTGCAATAATAAAATAACCGGCTAGGTACAATGATCCTGTTAATGCCTGAATAATGGCCAAACAGCCCAAAATCAAGTTAGCCGAAGTAAGTGCGTTGGGAATTAATTTACGAATTTCGTCCATGTTTCTTACCAACAAATTAAGCAATTCACACCAAGCTTACCAAGTGTAGGTTTGAATTTTAACAATGTTATTCTACATTCGTAGACATGCGCATTACTAATTTAATGTTAATCATGCTGTTATTTAACCTTTGTTCCCTTTCAATCAGTGCCCAAAGATTGACAGCCGGACAGAAAATTGGCAAGAGCTTTGTAATTGCTTATCCGAAAAGAGGAGAGATAAACCGACTCGATCTTGTGAATGCGAAGGCAGAAATCGTAAATGGCAAGCTCAATATTGTATTTATACTTGCTGACGGGGCAATGCTGCAAATCAATGGAGTTCCACAATCGTGGTTAAAAGATACCGCATGCAATACGTCCAACATCCAAATGGTATATATTTCAGCCAATCAAGAAACCACATTGGTGTCACGAAATTCACTTAAATTGAGTATCAGGTGTGCACATGCGCAGCCCGGAGCACCTCTGGCCATCTATGTTTTGGGAAGGGTAAATAAATCTAACCAATCAAATACATTTGAAACCCAATATTATGGAACTGTTCCCAAAGCTGAATTCATGGGAACCAACAATATAAAAACTGAATAATAATTACATAAAATGAATAAAAATTATCTTGCTATTTTTCTTGTACTCATTTGCACTTACGGATTTGCTCAAAACAAACAATTGCCCATAGACACAACCAACAAAGGGCTTGAGCAATTGTTCCGCCAAAAGTTTGAATCGGATCGCTTACTTGCCGAACAGATTGCAGTGACAAAGAATATCCAATTAAGAAAAGTTACACCTCAGGGCGCAGTTGTTGAGTTTGAAGGTTTTGATGCATTGGGCAATATGTTGTTTCGCTCAACTGACAATGTTGGTGCAGGCCGCACGATATCTACCAATAAAGTATGGCCGGGCGGCATTGTTGGTACAGCGCTTACAGGTGCCGTATCAGGCAATCGTTTAGGAGTTTGGGACGGTGGGTCAGTGCGCACCACACACCGTGAGTTTGGCGGCAGAGCGACACAAGTAGATGGTACTTCGTCACTTAATTTCCATGCCACGCATGTGGCAGGAACAATGGTAGCTTCAGGTGTTTCTACCAATGCTCGAGGTATGGCATATGAGTCCAATATTAGATGCTACGATTGGAATAATGACAATTCAGAAATGACTTCTGCAGCTTCTTCAGGGATGCTGGTTACCAATCATTCCTACGGAACCATTACAGGATGGTATCAAGATGGCAGCACTTGGGTATGGTATGGCGACCCATCAATTAGCAATACAGCCGATTACAAATTTGGGTTTTATGATGAAAGAGCGGAAGATTGGGATCAGATTGCATTCAACAATCCATTTGTTTTGATTTGCAAAGCAGCCGGAAACGATAGGGGAGCCGAGCGTACCGGATCCGGTACGTGGTTTTACAGTGATGGATCTACGGGAAGTGGTACTCCACCATCCGCAGATGGAGGTGCTTTAGGCTATGATTGTATTTCAACTTATGGCAATGCCAAAAATATTTTAACCGTAGGTGCTGTAAATAAAATTAATAACAGCAACAGCAATAATGGTTGGAATGGTATTACGAGTGTTGTGATGTCTGATTTTAGCGGTTGGGGGCCAACAGATGACGGACGTATTAAACCCGATGTAGTGGGCTGTGGTGTAAGTGTTTTTTCAACCGACTCCGACCATGATAGTGATTATGTAACGCTACAGGGAACATCAATGGCTACTCCCAATGTTTCGGGTTCTTTATTGCTGGTACAGCAACACTTCAATAACTTAAAAAGTCGCTACATGCGTGCATCAACACTGAAAGGACTAACCATCCACACAGCTGATGAAGCAGGTAACGTTGGTCCTGATTATATATATGGTTGGGGGTTGGTAAATACTGCTAAGGCCGTGCAACTTATTACCGATTCAAATCAAAACAACATTCAGGAAAGAACATTAGCTAACGGAGCCTCGTTTACACAAAATATTGTTGCCAATGGAAATACGCCTTTGCGTATCACAATTTGCTGGACCGACAGAGCAGGTACACCTGTTGCACCCGCTTTAAACCCTACAAATCGGATGTTGGTAAACGATTTGGATATTCGCCTTACAAGAGTTAGTGATAATGTTGTATTCTCACCGTATATACTTGACCCTGCAAACCCATCAGCTGCGGCAACTACAGGTGACAATATCCGCGATAATGTTGAGCAAATTTATTTGGCAACTCCCGCAGCAGGATCATACATTGTAAGCGTAACACACAAAGGAACCCTTGTTGGTGGCTCTCAATCTTATTCCATTATTGTAAGTGGTTTGGTGGCCAATCCGTCTGCTTCTTTGTCCGTTAACAACAGGATGCCTTGCACCACACAATCGGTTACCTTTAGTGATTTATCTACCGGTGGTATCAGTTCACGTGTTTGGTATTTCCCCGGAGGAAATCCATCAACCTCAACGGCTGCCAGCCCTACTGTTAGCTATTCGGTTGCCGGATCTTATTCTGTAGCACTTAAAGTAACCAATGCACTCGGAACCGACTCAGTTTTTTACTCAAATTTTATCACATCAGGTGGAAACACCTTGCCATTTACAGAAACATTTGAAGACAATTCAAGTACCCGTTCGCAATGGACGATACAAAATGTGAATAATGACACAACATGGAGAATAGCAACAATTGGAGGTACTACTCCCGGAGATAAAGCTTTTTGTATGCCTTTTTTCAACTATACCAACACGGGTAGAAGAGACGGACTTGTTTCTCCGAATTTAAGTTTTAGAAGTTACTCCAATCCTGTTTTAACGTTTAGTCATGCTCACGCGCTTTATCCGGGTAATGCTCACGATTCGTTGGTCATTTGGATTTCAACAAACTGCGGAAGTAGTTGGGTAAGATTGGCATCATATAGAGGTCCAACACTTGCCACCGCACCTGATACTACTGAAGAGTTTTATCCGCAAACCGCATCAGAGTGGTGCACCAACAATTGCAAAACCATTTCTTTAAATGCATATAGTGGCTTAAGCAATATCCGGATTCGTTTTGAGGGGTATAATAATTATGGGAATAATTTGTTTGTTGACAATATCAATATCTCCGGTATCCCTTTTGCTCCCGTAGCGGGCTTCAGGGCATCAAAAACAAATTTGTGTACCAATGAAAGTATACAACTAACTGATACGAGCAGGCATTTTCCTACGTCATGGAATTGGGAAATTACAGGTCCTCAAAATTTCAATTTCACTACAAAAAACCCAATTGTAGCATTTACTCAGCCGGGTCAATACACGGTGAAATTAAGGGTGAGCAACGCAACCGCAGCTGATAGTGTTACCCGTATGAATTACTTCACTGTTATACAAGGGCCGGGTGTACCAAACATCACCTCAACAGGAGTAATTATATGCGATGGCGATAGCGTAAAACTTGCCACTGATTCAGCAGCAAGCCAATACCAATGGTTTAGAAATAATAGTGCAATCAACGGTGCTACAACTGCTGCCTATTTTGCTAAAATTACAGGTACATATAGATTAAGAATTACGGGGGCAAACGGATGTAATATGTTTACTGATACCATTGGTGCCACCTTATTTGACAAGCCTGCAAAACCAACAATTTCATCCTCTTTGAGTGGAAGTGTGATGTGCCAAGGAGGAACAGCAGTGCTAACTTCTAGTGCACTTTCGGGAAATATTTGGTACCGCACCGGAAATGCAGTTTCGGGAGGTAACACACGCCAATTAAACATTCAAGATTCAGGAATTTATACGGTACAGGTAAATGCAAATGGGTGTTTAAGTGACATGTCGGATGCACGAATTGTGAACTTAATTCCGCGCCCACAAACTTCTGCTATCTCAGGTGTTGCGTCAGTATTGCCAAACAGTACACATATTTATTCTGTAACGTTAAATTTCGGATCAACTTACAATTGGCAAGTATCGGGTGGCATTCCATCAGGTGGCGGAAATACGATGAGTGTAACATGGGGCAATGGACCTACGGGGAGTATATCAGTTCGTGAAACAGGTGCAAATGGATGCCAGGGATTAATGATAACGCAACCCATTACCATTAGCGCAACCTCACTTAATAAGACAGAAAAACAGCAGTTAAACTTACAAGTATATCCAAACCCGGCACATGACTTCTTGACTGTGCAATGGAATGCAACGATAAGCGAAAAAATAAACCTGGAGATGATGAACATACTTGGGCAAGTTGTTTACGTATCGTCTGCCAAGTCAGTATCAGGAGAAAATAAATTGAAAATAGAATTGCCAAAACTAAACAAGGGCGTGTACTATTTGCAAATCACTACCTCTGATGGCATCAAAGAGGTAAGAAAAATAACTATTGAATAAGCATTGATTTCTCTAACATAAAAGGCAGTCATACGACTGCCTTTTATTGTACATTTTATAGGTTGCAGGAAACTTGCTCATAAATAATATTGTGAATCTGTTTTGCGATTAAACCGGCAATACTCTTGCAGCTATTTGAAGCTAAGGGAAAATGGGTGGATGCAATGGGGAAGTGTTTTACCACTCGAGATAGTAACCGATAGCTATTGGGACGCGCGGTAGCGGTGTGTGTTGGTTCGCTTCAATTAATTACATATATTATCAATATGTGTTTTTCTATTAAATTCATAAAATACATCATACATTTGTTTTATTAAACTATCTTGTGGATGTTTATTTCTAAGTCTATTGTATTCGATTATTCCCTTTTCTTTTCCTTCTATAAACATAAAGGTATATGCACGATTTATTTTTAATTGTAAATTGTTCGGACTTTTCTTAATTAGTTTATTGTATATTTTTAAGGAGAGTATGTAATCATTTTTTGCATCTTCCTTGTTACCAATTTTTTCAGAAAAAAAACCTCTTGCCATAATAGCCTCAACATAGTCTTTTTTTATTGTAATTGCCTTGCCTAATGTATTAATGGCATCGTTATACTTTCCAATTTTACAATACAAATTTGCCTTATTAACGTATGCCAAATAAAAAGAACTATCAATAGAAGTAGCTTGTTCTAATAAATTTAGTGCCTCCCAAATATTGCTATCATTTTCTAGTATCAGCGACATTGCTTTATCGTTCAATGCCTTTGCTTCTGAATTTTTTTGTGCATCACAGGATTGAATATTAAGCAATATGAGAAGCATTACTAAAATAGTTCTTAGTTCTTTCATGGTGTGGTTAATACAGTTGGTATATTGACTATGACGTTTGTTCTTGACGGTAACGGAACTGCTCGGCCTTCTGGTATTTGTATAGTATAACCAACATTTATCTGTAATTGCACTCTTCCACTTGTTGGTAGTTGTAGAGTTGCTATTCCTGCTGGATAAGTTCCTGTTTGATATATAGATGCTCCTGTGGGTTGTTGTAGTGGCGCACTTGATATTACTTGCCCATTAACAAGTACCTGGACATTGCCTGAGAATGATACTGTACCTTGCGAACCTGCTGGGGTACTTCCAGATGCACCAACAGTAGCTTGCCACTGACCACTACTATTTTGAAATACATTGACCACTCCATTTACACCAAAAGATCCTGCTGCCCCAATACCTTCTATCATTAAATATGCAGGTTGAGCTTGATGGAATGATATAGACTGCTCTTGATAGTTATTAGGTGGTGTAGGAGATGGTGTGTTAGATGGAGTTGGTGTACTCGGTGGTGTATTGGCTGGAGCATTTGTTACTAGTGGGTTAGGAGTATTGGGAGTGTTTTGTCTATCTGTTTCAACTTTCTTTTCATGGAATTTTTGAGTACCTCCCTTTTTGTTGGGGTCATTTGGGTTTGCAGCATTAGGCTTGTCATTACCCATACCTTTAAAATCAATTTGCCATATAGGGCTATTAGCATAGTAGGCATAAGGACTCTGCCAAGGGTATTCTGCTGCTCGTGGGTCTATTGACCAGTTCAACCTTCCAAGCCTTGTATCAACTCCACGTTCACCTAAATCAACATAATTATCCTTTCCGTAAACCTCATTTATTGTTTCTCCTCCGTTGAAGGTGAAACGATACCCGCTAAGCATGGCTAATTTATTGATTGTATGGCGGGTAGCGGGGTGCAATTTGGTGTTATTTATTTGCACTATCGAAACTAAGGGATTTGTTGCATAAAAGCAAAAGTCCTGTGTATGTAGT
>CAYSBE010000061.1:0-15884 GCA_964429245.1 uncultured Bifidobacteriaceae bacterium
GAAGTATTAACCCAACAGATTAGCGAAGGAGCAGAAGACACAGCGATAGATATGAACGGCAAGATGCAGGGCATGTACCACATGGTATTAACCCACAACGGGCAAAGCTACCATGCAAAAGTGACGGTGATGAAATAAACAGAGCACACTTTTTAAATAAAAATAAGTCAACTAAGAAAGGCGAACCATGCGGTTCGCCTTTTTTTAGTTAATTACTGGGAAGATTTTTTGAATTGGAATTTCAAGAAAAGTTGAAGATAAAATATGCATATGCAAATTGAAATCTTCCATAAAAAACGCCAGTACTTGAATTACAAATACTGGCGTAATACATGTTGATGTAATAAAATTATTTCAGTACTTCACGCGAAATAACGATGCGTTGTACTTCGGAGGTTCCTTCGTAAATCTGGGTGATTTTTGCATCGCGCATCAAACGTTCAACGTGGTATTCTTTAACATAACCATAGCCACCGTGAACCTGCACAGCTTCGGTAGTAACCCACATCGCAGTTTCAGATGCAAATACTTTTGCCATAGCACTGGCCATGATATAATCCTGTCCGGCATCTTTCAATGCAGCTGCTTTTAAGCAAAGCAATCGTGCTGCTTCAATCTGCGTAGCCATATCAGCCAGTTTAAACTGGATAGCCTGATGGTGCATAATTTCTTTGCCAAAAGCCTTACGTTCTTTCGAATATTTTACAGACAGTTCGTAAGCACCGCTGGCTATCCCAAGGGCTTGGGCTGCAATACCTATACGACCGCCTGCAAGCACCTTCATGGCAAATTTAAATCCGAAACCATCTTCGCCAATGCGATTTTCTTTAGGCACTTTCACATCTGTAAACATAATAGAGTGTGTATCGCTTCCACGAATACCCATTTTATCTTCTTTTCTACCAACGGTAACACCAGGCCAGTTTTTCTCAACGATAAATGCATTGATACCTTTGTGACCTTTTTCAGGATAGGTTTGTGCAATAACCAAATAGTAAGTTGCCGAATTACCATTGGTAATCCAATTTTTAGTGCCATTTAAGATATAGTGATCACCTTTGTCTTCAGCAGTAGTGCGCTGTGAAGTAGCATCACTACCAGCTTCAGGCTCCGACAATAGAAATGCTCCGTGGCATTTTCCGCTGGCCATTGGTACCAGGTATTTTTGTTTTTGTTCTTCGCTTCCGTATGTTTCAAGACCCCAACATACAAGGGAATTATTTACAGAAACCACGACAGATGCCGAAGCATCTACTTTAGATAACTCTTCCATTGCCAACACATAGCTGATGGTATCCATACCCGACCCGCCATATTTAGGATCAACCATCATGCCCATGAATCCCAATTCTCCAAGCTTTTTTACTTGCTCACCCGGAAACTCTTGTTTATCGTCACGCTCAATTACACCGGGCAATAATTCAGTTTGTGCAAAATCACGAGCTGCTTGTTGAACGGATAAATGTTCTTCTGTTAATTCAAAATTCATAATTGAAAAAATTAATTAGATGGCGAAAATATGCTTAGTATTGATGAATATCAATGAGAAATTGAAATTTAAAGTGGCAATAAATTATATCCACCCATTTTTCTTGAAGTTCCTGTAAATCAGTAAAGTAATAAGAGTCATTGCCACCCAGACCAACGGATATCCCAGGGGGGTATACAGTTCGGGCATGTATTCAAAGTTCATTCCGTATACCCCAACAATGAAAGTAAGGGGTAAAAAGAAGGCTGAAAAAACAGTGAGTACCCGCATGACTTCATTTGTTTTTTGAGACGATAGGGATATATAAATATTTAGCAAACCATTCATGCTTTCGTATAATTCTTCAACAAATGTATCGCTCCTTAGATAAACGTCTTTAAGGTCTTGAATGATGGTGGAGCGTTTTTGCAGTGCCATCAATTTATCTATTATTTCTTTGGAAAGATTTAATATTTTGCGGTATGAGTATACCCTTCGTTTAATGAGGTATAAGTTTTTTAACAAATCAGGGATACGTTTTTTCAAAAATATTCGCGACTCATAGAAGTCGATTTCTTTATCCAAAGTTGTTATCGATACATCAAAACTTTGAATACAACATTTTACAAGTTTGGCAACCACTTCATGCAGATTATTGTGGTTTGAATATTTTTGGTACACATAATCAATATATTCTTGAGCATGATGATGAACCGTGATAATGTAATTTTGCCCCCATAAAATTCCAAGACCATGTGTAAGAGTTATTATGTTATCTGCATCTTTGGCGCACTTGGTATTTAAAAAACGACAAATTACAAAATGATTGTTTTCATCAAAAGATTCAAACTTGGGTAAGTGACTGTGTTCTTTGGCATCAATAATTGCAGTTTGCGGAATTTGATAATCTTGCGATAATTTTTCGAATTCGGAATCAAGCGGGTTGACAAGATTAATCCACGTAAAGCCATTGTTAATTGTAGAGGGATAAACCGTAATCATAGATGCAAAATATGCTTATTCCATCATATTTCTGTCTACAAAATCTCCTGAATGTTTAAATAGTTTACCAAATGCATATTGCTGAATAAGCATGATGGTTGGCTCGCCATTCATAAATGCATAATATTTTTCAGGGTCAATATCATTTGTTTGCATGGTATTTTCATCAAACTGGGCCTTGGTTCTGCGATCGGTTGCTTTCATATACACATTGAGCGAAATCGTTTCGTTATTTCGCAGATGCACTGAAATGTTGCAATAAGGTGTTGTGTTTTTTATTGAATCGGATTGTTGCTTTGGCATGTCATCCAAATAGCTCTCAGCATTTAAGTTGTTAAAAGAGGCAATATAATATCGGGTGAAATTCAGATCAGACGGAATAAGTTTGCCGCCTTTGTTGGTGTATACTTTAGGATTATTGCTTTCACAATCAATATAAAAACCTGCATTGGGTTTGATGGGATATATAACTTCAATACTTGATATTTCTTCGGGTTGGAGTACGAATATTTCTTTGCTTTTCCACCGTTCGGGAATCACACTAAACCTTGGGGTGAGATAACCTACAAATCCCGGTATATGGGTAATAAAGGGTGAAGATGCGTTTTCTACCATCATAAATGTTCCGGTATTGTCGGGTGTAGGGGTGCCTACATAAATGGTTTTCAAGAGGTTTTCTCCTGCATAAAATTCTGCTTTAATTCCCAGGGTTGATAAGTTGGCAATTGTAGAATTAAATTCGGTTTCAGCAATCGGGTTGCGTACTTCTACATCATGCATGGTAGCCTTAAGTAAATTGATTTTTTGTATATCGGCTTTAAATGCATTATTGATATACCAAACGCCTGCTGTATTTTTTTCGATAAGTACTTTGTTGTTCTTTTTATCAGCTAAAAAAATGCGGGTTATGGATGCGGTATCTTTTATGGCAAAGTCTTTTCGCTCTGAACGGAAATTGCTAAACGGTTTATTGATGAATACAAAATAAATTATAGACAATACTGATAAAATGAGGATAAGGTATTTTAGATTTTTATTCATGGGGACTGTATAAACTTCAAGTGTGTTTTTTTAGGTTAATTGTTGCTTCAGGCAGCATATTTTCTTTTACGAACCTGAGCATTAAGGTATCCAAAAAATAAGATGATTAAAATCGGGAACAATATATTAATGAGTTGCCATTTAGTTTTGTCAGATTTTACAGCAGCTTTATCAAGCAAACGAAGGGTGATTTCTTTTGAGCGGATTTCTATAAGTCCGCTGTCATCACATAAATAGTCAATACAGTTTAAAATAAATCGTTTGTTACCAAATTGCTGATTGGTGTAGCGGTTGTATCCAAGCGGATAAATTTCTCCTGTACTTTTTTTGCGTTGGTTTCTGATGACATCACCATCCGATACCACAATCATTTTGTTGTGTTCTATGCGTTCTTTAAATGGAAGTTCAGGATCAGGGGTAGCACCTGCTCGGTATTGAAAGATGGAGCTAAATGAGCCTTCAAGCAACACAGCCAACGGGAACCCATTACCGGTAAATAACTCAGGATCGGGTTTTGATCGTACAATGGCAAGGTCAACACGTGCAGGTGCATTTATGATTCGTGAATATGGAGACGTGCGAAGCAGGACCGTTTTTCTGATGTCTTTATTGGATGTAGTATCAATCGTACCCGCAAATTGAAACCATACCGGGTCGAGATTTTTTACGATAGGATGTTCCGTATCCGGATTGGCTACCGGAAAGAATACCCAAGGCAACAACTTTTGTTGAGGCATTCCATTTTTCATCCCAGCAAGCACTGGAATAGCTTCGCACTGTAAATCCTGAACGATATTGTAATTTACCCGCACCCCGTATCTAAAAAGAATATCGTCCAGATTAAGTTCGTATGATCCGGTAATAAACTGTGGCTCGGTTTGAAGGCTATCCATATCGGCAATTTGCGTTTCCACCAACCACAATATTTTGCCACCATTCATTACATATTGGTCAAGTTTAAATTTATCGTAATCCGAAAAAGTTTGGGTAGGTCTTGCAATGATTAGTGCCGCAAATTTGTTGAGCTCAAGTGGTGGGAAATTTCCCAATGCAATGCGTTTAACATCATAGTACTGTTCGAGCTCTGCTCGGGCATCAGCTACTTCCCATTGGCCAAGTTCTCCGTGGTCGTCAATAAATGCAATGGTTGTTGCTTTTTTCTCCAACGCTTTGCGCAAGGCATTGGCAATTTCGTATTCAATCAACTCGATAGAACTATTGATTACGTCCTCGGGATTGGCACCAAACTGTCCTTTTAAAAAATTAGCACCAATTTCTTTGCCTTTGTAATAGAATACTGCACCGGGAACAATAATTTTTTGTGCGGATTCGTCATCTTTTTTTGTTTGCACATTAGTGGGCTGTAGTCCTTTGCTCACAAGTTCTTCAATAATGTCTGCCGATTTTTTATTGTCAGCTTCGGCAAATGGATCAATAAATTCGTATTGAATATTTCCACCAGAATATGCGGCAAACTCATCAAGCATTTCCCTTACAGATTTGCTCATGCGCTTAAACCCAGCAGGAAACTCGCCCTCTAAATACACTTTTGCATAAAATACTTCATCAACTTGCTGGGCCATAGAAATGCTTGCTTTGGATAAGGTGTAACGTTTCTCTTTTGTCAAATCAAATCGAAAGAAATAATAGGCTCCTACCAAGTTTATAAATATCAACGTGATGATAACCAATATGAGTTCAGTAATCGCTTGCGACTTAAAATTTCTTTTGGGTTCGGCAGTTTTTTGCTTAGTCATCTTATTTACCATTTACGAGAACCAAATACAAATTTCGTAGCCCAGATAAATGCGGCATTTACAGATATAAAGTATGCCAAATCCCGGCTGTCTATTACACCCCTGCTTATGGATTGGTAATGCGCACTAATGCCCAATGCGGCAACTACACTGTCCCAGCTTCCCAGCAAATTGAAGTCGGCCAGCAAATCAAACAGTTCATAGAAAGAATAACACAAGAACATGGCCAGCACAAATGCTACAATTTGATTTTCGGAAAGTGATGAAGCAAACAATCCAATACTTACAAATGTGGATGCTAATAAAAACAAACCAATGTATGATCCTATTGTTGCACCCATATCGATATTTCCTTTTGGTGAACCTAATTGGTAAACAGAATACACGTATAGGAATGTAGGTATCAGGGTGAAAATAACAAGAGCCACTCCGGCAAAATATTTACCCATAATAATTTGGATATCTGTAAGTGGTTTGGTGGTGATCACTTCAATGGTGCCGGTCTTTTTTTCTTCGCTAAACGAACGCATGGTGATGGCAGAAATAAGAAATATAAAAAGCCATGGAGCCATACTAAATAAGGCATCGAGATTGGCATAGCCAAGATCAAAAATATTGTAATCCGGAATTACCCAAGTAAATAGCCCTGTGGCAATAAGGAATACAATCATCACCACATAAGCAATGAGTGAACTGAGAAAACTTCTTACTTCTTTCTTGAAGATAATGTACATCGCACGATATTAATTGAAGAATGCAATGATACTAAACTTTTGATTACTCATGGAAATGTTTAGATACGGTTTTTAGTAAGGCATCATGTAATGCAGAAGAGGACGCAATGATTTCTTTACCAAAAATAAAATCATTGGTACCACTAAAATCAGAAACCTTTCCGCCTGCTTGTTGCACAATAAATGCGCCACCACACACATCCCACGGACTAAGTCCGTACTCAAAGAAACCATCAAATCTTCCACATGCTACGTATGCAAGGTCAACTGCGGCACTTCCCATTCTGCGCATTCCTTGTGTGCCAATTAAAAATTCGTGTAGGGTGTTCAGGTATTTTTGCATCAAATCAAAATCATAGTATGGAAATCCAGTAGCCAACAACGATTGTTTGAGGTGGGTATTTTTCTTTACGCTAATTTGCTTTCCATTGAGCATTGCAGGGCCATTTTCCCATGCATAAAATAGTTCATCCCGATTAATTTCGTATACCACACCGGCAATGGTTTGTCCACCACGCATTAATCCCACACTTACGCTGTATACGGGCAATCCATGTACAAAGTTGGTGGTTCCGTCAAGCGGATCAATTACCCACATCCATTCTTTTTCTTCTGAATGTATGGTTTGTTCTTCGGTAATAAATCCTGCTTCGGGCAAAAGTTTGCTTAGTTTATCAACCAACATTTCTTCTGCTGTTTTATCTACATATGATACCAATTGATTAAAACTTTTTTCTTCTACCGTATTTCTATCAAAGGATAAAGATTCATTGGCAATGAACCTGCCTGTTTGTTTGGCAATATCACACAGCAGGAGGCAGCGTTGTTCGTCTGTCATTTATTTTCTGTTTGGAGCTTTAAAATTTGTTCCGGTAATGCGTATTGTGGTACGCCTGTTTTGCTGATGTTCTTCTTCGGAACACTCTACATCATCTGCACAATCATTCACCAATTGTGTTTCACCATACCCTTTGGCAATTAAGCGTTCTTTCTTAATGCCTTTGCTGATCAGGTAATTTACGCAAGATTCGGCACGTTTTTGAGAAAGGGTCATGTTGTAATCAGCCGGAGCACGGCTATCGGTATGGGCTGCCAATTCAATTGCTATTTTCGGGTTGCTTTCTAATATTCTGGCAACCGAATCTAAAATTATTTTCGACTCAGGCCTGAGGTCGTATTTATCCAAATCATAGTAGATGCCCTGTAGGGTAAATTCATAGTCTTCCTCAGGAATTAATTGTAGGGGAATTTCAAGTGTTACAACACTATCAGCAGTAATATTGTACGTGGAAATTTCGATGGGCAAATTGCTTAAGTACTTTTCTTTTTCAGCTTTTATAAAAAGTTGTTGGTTTAAGGGCATATCAGCATTTACCGTGCCTTCGTTACCGGTACGCAGTTTAAACAATTGGGAATCGGTCGAGTCAGTAATTGCCACATCAGCCGAGGAAATTATGGCACGTGTGGTTGCATCTACTACTTTCGTTTTCACCACAAAGGAGTACGGTTTTATGCTTAAGCTATAAAGGTCGTCATCTCCTTTTCCGCCTTGTCTGTTTGATGAAAAATAAGCAATAGGTTCTTTTGCGGTTCGCAATTTTTCGGGAACGTAGGAAATACCAAAATCATCGCCACCCGAGTTTATTGGATATTTTAGATTTTGTGCCTGCGTGTATTTATCACCCATCAACTGCGAATAAAAAATATCTAACCCTCCCATACCTAAACGGCCTTTGGTGGAAAAATATAAATTACTTTTTTCATCAACAAACGGAAACATATCATCATCGTCTGTATTGATATTTGAGCCTAAATTTATTGGTTTGCCCCAAGTATTTTTGTTGCGGTTGTAATCAACATAGTAAATATCTTTTTGTCCATAACCTCCGGGCATATCACTGGCAAAAAACAACCGTTTCCCATCATATTGCATGCTAGGATGCCCACACGAAAATGAATCTGAATTGAATGGCAATATTTCAGGTGTACTCCATCCGGTATCATTTTGATAACTCACGTAAATTTTACATCCGGGGCTTTTTCCGTCACGCCCATTACATTGGGTAAAAAATAATGTAGAATAAGCAGTATCAACCGAAGCGCTGCCTTCATTGAAATTTGTGTTTACATTGCCTTTCAATTTTTTAAATGAGCTAAATTGTGTGCCTGATGATTTATCTGATTCAAAGAAGTCAGAGCATTTTTGCCCAGTCCATTCAAAAATTTCACTACCGGTAGCTTCTGAACGGGAGGAAGCCCAAATTAATTTGTTTGGAGCATAAACTGGAGCATAGTCAGAATAGATCGTGTTTAACGCTGATAAATTGGAAATCGTAAACTTTTCAGGACTGTTTTTCCATTCTAAGGCAATTTTACAAGCCATCTGTTCGCGTTTGCCATTTTCATCATCAGGATTTTCGAACAAGTAATCATAAAATTTGCGCGATGCCTCTTCATACTGCTCAAAATTTTTGAGCAGCAATCCATAGCTGTAAATGATTCTCGGATTCGGATATTTCGTATTTACCAACTTTTCATACCATTTGATGGCTTCGGTGTAATTATTAGATAGCCTGTAGCTTTCAGCAATCATAAACAATACGGAATCCTGTTTTTCTTCTGTTTTTATTTTTGGGAAAATCTTCTGATATAGCCCAGCAGCTGTATTGTATTTTTTGTAGTCAAAAGCCCTTTGAGCCTTTGCCAGTTCAATATCCAAAGGAGTTTGGGTTTGCGAATAACCTGCTAAGGCTAATAAAAGAAAACCGAGTAAAAATTGTTGCTTGAAGTGCACAAAGGATAAACGCTGCATAGTCCCCAAAAATATGTAAAAGAAAAGTATTTTGATTTTTTTGTATTAAGTGTAATATTATCAAGTTATTGTGTATTATACAAATTGAATTATGTGCTTAATATCAAGGAAATGGGAAAATGTTGGTTTATAACTTATAAATCAGCTAGATTTGTTTTTTTAATTAATTATTCTCTATGAAAAAATTAACATTACTTACTCTTTCTATTATACTCTCTACTATTGGAGTATTAGCACAAACCTTTTATTCCAAATCAACAGGTGATTTAAATACACTAGCTACTTGGGGAGATAACACTGATGGAACAGGGACTTCACCTGCAAACTTTACAGCTGCAGGCCAATTATTTGAAATTAGAAACAGAGCAACAGCAACAATAACAGCCAACTGGACTGTTTCAGGAACAGGTTCATCTGTAACCGTAGGCGATGGTACCAATGTAACAGATTTTTCTACAGGTACATTCACAATTACAGGAACATTTAATGTATCTGATAATGCAATTTTGAATGTTGAATCCAATTCAACAGCGCTTACAATCGGTGCTTGTGCAGCTGGCTCAACTGTTCGATACAGTGGCGATTTGAATCAAAGTATCCGAACAGGGACGTATTATGACCTCGTACTAACTGGTGCTTCAGTAGCAAGAACAAAAACAGCGTCAGGCAATATCACGGTAAACAATGATATAACCGTAAATACCAACAACACACTTGCAATGGGCGCCAATGTATTATCAGGTACAATTTTTAATGCTGTTGGAAGTGGAATCATTACCACCACCAATACATCAGCCAATCCAATACCAAATGGGGTAATATGGACACCTGCTGTTCAGTTTAATGGGGGTGTAGCACATGCCATTCCAAATGGTACTTATGCTAATTTGCTTATTGGCGGTACAAATGATATCAAAACAGCCAATGGCAACATAGTTGTATCGGGAGTATTAAACGTAACAGCTGGCAATACACTTGCAATGGGAGTCAATAGCCTAAGTGGGCCATTTAGCAACACCGGTACAGGCAATATTTCAACTACAGCTGCAACAGCTGCCATTCCATCAGGAAAAACCTGGACACAAACAATCAATTATGCATTGGCTGGTGCCCAAGAAATTGTAGCGGGAACCTATGCCGGATTTACTACTTCAGGTTCGGGCGTAAAAACAGCACTTGGAAATATAACTATTAATGGCACTTTAACTGTTGGGGCTAATACCACATTAAACTTGTCAATATTTGAATTATCGGGCAGTTTACCCACAATTACTTTTGGAAGCACCACAACCAGCATCCTTCAAACAGCCAATACTATAGCAACCCCGATTCCATCAAATAGAACGTGGGGAGGTGTGGTTCAATACAATTCATCTTCAGCACAAACCGTAATAAGCGGTACCTATAACTCTCTAAACTTATCAGGTGGTGATAGAACGATATCAGCCTCAGATACCTTATTTGTGAATGGCACGTTCACAGCAGGAACTGGTTCTATTACAACCACAGGCTCAACTGTTGTTTTCCAAGGCGCAGCTGCCACACAAACTATTTCATTGGCAGGACAAACATCCACAGCTTTCAACAATATTCGTTTGCGTGGTGGAGCCAATAAAACATTCAGTGGTGCTGCAGCAGATTTAACTGTGAATGGAGAATTAAATATTGCAGGTGGTGTATCGATGAATTTAGGAACCCACCGATTGCTTTTTGGAGGAGGTATATCACTTCAAGGTAAAGGACGTTTAAATTCTGCGCATTTATTAAACACAAACCCTATTCCAACAATTGTTGGAGTATGGCCGTATAGGGTAACTTTTTCAGGAACAAACATGAGCGTATCACCCGGAATATATGATACCTTAACGATTTCTGGTAACGGTATCAAAATTGCACAAGGAAATATTACTGTAAATGATTCCCTGATTATTGGCGCTACAAATAGCACGCTGGATATGGCTACATTTGAATTACTAGGTGCATTTACTCCCGGTGGTGCTGCAGGCACAATTCGCACACAAAATACAGGTGCTACGCCACTACCAAGTGGTCAATCATGGAATTGTACCGTTAATTATAACGCACCAGGCAACCAAACAGTTGTGAATGCAATTAGGTATAGAAACTTATCAATCAGTGGCGGAATAGGTGTAAAAATCTTATCAGGAAATATCAAAGTGAACCTAACATTGACTGTTTCGATTGGAGTAATTTTTGATTTAGCTACATTTAGTCTTGATTCTGTTACTACAATTACCAACACTGGCACTATAAGAACACAAAATACATCAAGTGACCCCATACCCTCAGGCAAAATAATTGCAGCTACTTTCGAATACAATGGAGCAGGTGCCCAAACCGTTGTAAATGGAACGTACACCAATTTAAATATAAGTGGAGGCAACAGAACTTTATCCAGCCTTGGAGATATCAATATTTCTGGAACATTTACTGCTTCATCAGGATCAATTACTGGTGGTACCTCTAACTTACGATTTACAGGAGCAGCCCAAACAATTGTGTTGGGAGCAACCGGTACTTTCCATAATTTCAGAGTTTTAGGGACGGGAAATAAAACCATAACGGCATCAACCGGACCATTAAATTTAGACGGGGAGTTAGAAGTATTAGCAGCTAGAACCTTGGTGATGAACAATAATCAAATTCAAGGAACATTTACAACAATCGGAACCGGAACCCTAACAACCACAGGATTAACAGCTGCATTGCCTAATGGTATAACTTGGACAATGTTAGTTAACTATTCTGGTGCAGCAAATCAGGAATTTATTGGCGGAACCTACAACAGACTTACACTTTCCGGAACAGGACCTAAAGTAGCTGCAGGAAATATTGTCGTAGACAGCGCTTGGGTATCAGGAACATTGGCTATTAATATGGTAACATTTTCATTAGGCGGCTCTTTACTAACAAGAACAGGAACAGGTATATTTTCTACACAATGTTTGCTTAATGCAGTTCCTTCGGGTTTAACATGGACATTTAGTACTTTTAATTACAATAGTACAATTGTTCAAGATGTTGTTCCTGGAACATATACCAGCTTAAATGTAAATGGAGGCGATCGGACATTTAATGGGATCATTAATATAACAGGAGTTTTTACCGCAAATTCACCAGCTGTATATACAACTATAGGCTCAACAATCGGATTCTCAGGTGCATCGCAAACACCAGCTTTGCTTACCGGATTTACATTTAATAACTTGGCCTGCTCTGGATCCGGAACAAAAACATTCGGAGTTCCAATAACAGTTGAAGGTCAATTGACGATATTTTCTGGAGTGATTATGTCAATTGGTACACAAACATTGAGTGGCACATTTACTACTGCCGGTGTAGGTCAATTGAATACAACAGTGACTGGTGGGCCAGCTATTCCAACAGGAAAAACTTGGACGTTTGTAGTTGCTTTCACTGCCAATGCAAATCAAAATATCCCTGATGGCATATACCAAGGAGGACTAACTTTAGGTGGCACAGGAATTCGTACAAAAACCATGTTGGCAGATATTACAGTAGGAGGAATACTAAATACAGGTACAGGGCATATACTTGCTCTTAATGGTAATACCCTTACATTAGAAGGAGTAATTGATGGTTCGGAAACCGGTTTTATTCGTGGTAGTGCAACTTCAGAAATCATCGTTGCAAATAATGCAAGTGACGCAGGAACATTACTTATGGATCAAACCACGCCCGGTACAACCAATACCGTGCTCAACTTTACCTTGTCACGTAATACCGGTGCCGATGCAATTACTATTGGGAATACATTACGTGTGTTAAATTTAGTTACCATTACAGATGGAACATTAAATGGAAATGGAAATTTGGTTTTTGTATCAAGCTCAGAAACGCAAAGTGCCCAACTTGCAACATTGGCAGGTACCGGAGCGGTGAGTGGAGATTTTGTAGTGCAACGTTTTATTCCTGGCAATAGTGATAGAGACTGGCGTTTTGTTTCATCTTCTGTAACTACCACAAATAATATCAGTAACAATTGGCAATTGCAAACTTTTATAACAGGTAGCGGCACAGGTGCTTCATCATGTCCCGGAACACATACAAACGGATTTGATTTTACATCAAACAATGCAACTAGTCTTGTATTCTGGAATGCATCGAGCCAAGCTTGGAATAGCGTATCATCAACCAACTCAACCAACCTGGTTGCTGGAACAGGTTACCGTTTCTTTTATAGAGGCACTAGGTCGCAAGGGTGTGCCTCATTAATTGGAAATGGCCCAGCTCCTGCTGATACTGCACTTATAGCAACAGGAACATTACTAACAGGAACCCAAAATATAACATGTGCAACCGGAACAGGTTGGACATTGGTTGGAAATCCGTATCAAGCAAATATTGATTTGGATTTAATTACCAGAAACAATGTTGGACCTATCTATTATGTGTACGATCCATCATTTAATAATTACAGACAATACGATGCATCCAGTGGCATTGGAACAGGTGATTTTCTTGGTAATGGAACGTTAGCTCCAGGTCAGTCTATTTTTGTTGTAAGCACAGGTGCGGGTGCAACATTAACGTTTAATGAAAGCAATAAAGATGTGGCAGCAACTTCAGCAGCGATGTTTAAACAAGGTAATAAATCTGAAATATTAAGTTTGAAATTGGAATCAGATCAAAAAGAAATAGATCGCAGTTTAGTCATATTCAATGAAAACAGTTCGTGGGCTAAAGACATGAATGATGGACCATTGTTTGACGAAACCCTTTCACAAATAGCAACATATACAGATGCTACGTTTGTTCCGATGGGGATTAACAAAATCAATTACCTTAACCGAGGTGAATTTAAAACCATCTATGTAGATTTAAGCCGTGCATTGGAAAGTAACAAAACATATAATTTGATATTGTCAGAAGTTGTCACGTTTGCTCCCGGATACAAATTATCTTTAGTTGATATGTATACCAACAAAACGGTTGCGCTAAATGATGACATGGCTTATGCCATTACTACAGATGAAAATCCGGATTCTAAATCGTCATCACGTATCCAAATTAAAGTTGAAAATATTAATGGTAAAACACCAACCGCAACTGCATCTGTGATGTCATCATCACTGTCTACCAAAGGAGATGTTGTGTTGTATCCACAACCGGCTAACGAGGTATTGAATTTAACCATCCAATCAGGAAACAGCCAAGTAAAACATATTTTGGTACAGGACATCACTGGCAGATCATTTGAAGTTACTTATGAGTTAGCCAACACCCGCGATGTGGCAGTTGATGTAAATGCATTGCCTACCGGTGTTTATTTCATTACACTGCAGGGCGAAACAGAAAAGATAACGTACAAGTTTATTAAACAATAATTGCCAATTGACTAGGCGACAAAAAAAAGCTGCATCTTTAGATGCAGCTTTTTTTTTGTATGTTTTGAATCGAATTATTTTAGGTTATCAAGCATATCTTTTGTCATTGATGCCAAATCATAGTGCGGTTTCCATCCCCAATGTTCCTTTGCATAATGGTCTTCGATACTTCTTGGCCAGCTATCGGCAATAGCTTGTCTGAAATCAGGATTGTAGCTAATGGTAAATTCAGGAATATGGGCACGAATGCTTGCAGCAATTTCTTCAGGATTAAAACTGATACCAGCCAAGTTGTAGCTGCTTCTGATTTTAACTTTTTCAGCAGGTGATTCCATTAATTCTATCGTGCCACGAATGGCATCGGGCATGTACATCATTGGCAATGTGGTATGTGCATTTAAGAAGCATTCATAACGTTTATTTTTTAAGGCTTCATGGTAAATATGCACAGCATAATCTGTTGTGCCACCACCCGGAGCCGATTTCCAACCGATTAAACCCGGGTAGCGAATGCTTCTAACATCTACTCCGTATTTTTTGTGGTAATATTCGCAATACCGTTCGCCTGCTTGTTTGCTAATTCCGTAAATGGTGTTGGGTTCCATCACAGTATATTGAGGTGTGTTGTCTCTAGGTGTAGTAGGTCCAAATACGGCAATAGAACTTGGCCAGTAAACTTTTTTAATGAGTTTTTCTTTAGCCGCATCCAAAATGGAAAATAAGCCTTCCATATTCAGGTCCCAGGCCAATCGCGGATTTTTTTCAGCTGTAGCAGATAATAGCGCAGCCAAAAGATATACCTGAGTGATTTGGTATTTCTTCACAATTTCAAGAAACCTGTTTTTGTTCATTACATCCAGCTCTTCAAATATTCCTATTTGATTTGGAAGTGGCCGAAGGTCGGAAGTAATAACGTGGCTGTCGCCATAAATTTTTCGAAGTGCTTCTGCCAATTCAATTCCAATTTGACCATTGGCACCGATAATAAGGATGTTTTCAGTTGACATATAAATTATCTAAATAATAGGTTGCGATTATACGGATTTATTGTTTCACAATGCGAAAACCATCAGCAATCGTTTTACCTCTAAATTCCAATCCACTATATATTTCGGTTGAACAAGGGATGCTGCCATCCCAGCACTGCTTGTTGGGTTCAGCGGTATAAATTGTTCCATTTGTTAGTTGATATGAAACCAATTTGTCGGTTGCGTAAGGCTCGGGTTTTAAAAGTATAGATGAAAAGCTTTTTTGCTGCCAATGCGTATTAATAAACAATATCATATTTACGCACAGCAATACACTGGTTATTGGGATTGCATAATGCGTATAAGAAAATTTTGGTTTCCATAATCCCAAAGCCAAACCGATGCTGAACACAATATAGCCAAACATAAACCGAATGGCAGGCGCCTGACTAAACCAGATTACAAAACCAATCAACACGGTCGCAATGACAATCCATTGCAACGTACTTATTTTCTTTCTGACATTGGAGATGAATATGAGTGATATCAAGAAGGAGGCCAAAAGAGCTTTACTAAATAAATCAAGGTGCAAAAGCCATTTTGGAAACCATTCCGTAAACTTCAATGACAATGCTGTTTTCAAATCAATACCCGGTGCACGCTCATTGGCAATATTGATGTTTCGCTCATAATCCAATATTTCACCGGGCATGGTCCAATCGGTTGCAAGCAC
>CAYSBE010000062.1:0-15161 GCA_964429245.1 uncultured Bifidobacteriaceae bacterium
TACTACATACAAGCTGAAAAAACAAATTCATAAATTAGAAGAAGTAGTTGAGATGATAGAAGAAGATGAAATGCCTTTGTGTTCTTACACGATTATTCACCGTGAATCAGAACTAAATGAAGAGCAGAAAAAATTACTTATCAACTGGGCCAAGCAATCAATAAACATACTAAAATCAACTGACCAAGCAATATCCGAATAAGCATATGTTTGACAATATAAAAAAGCTGCAATTTATTCGTAATTCGGGTTTTAGCTCATTGGCCAACCAACAAGGTGAAGAACTCATAAACAAACAGGGTAATATAAATATTAAAAGAAAGGGGCAGAGTTTTTGGAATGCATTTAGCGCCTATCATTTTTTAATTGACTTAAATCTAGCGTGGTTTAGCATTGCCGTTCTGTTTTTTTTTATCATCATCAATATTGTTTTCATGGGCTTATACATCTTAATTGGTGTTAATCAATTGGGAGGGTTGTCTAGTGACCAAGCTCCTGAACTATGGGTTGAATTATTCGCATTTAGTGCGCAAACAATTACATCTGTCGGATATGGGCGTATCAATCCTATTGGTATGGGTGCTTCGCTAATAGCCTCGCTTGAGGCATTAATTGGATTGGCAAGTTTTGCTATTTTAACCGGATTGGTTTACGGGAGATTTAGTAAACCAAAAATCAAACTGCTTTTTAGTACCAATATAATTGTTTCTCCTTTTAATGACGGAAAAGCGCTCATGTTCAGATTTGTTAATTCAAAAAACAATCAACTTATTGAGTGTGAAGGCTCGCTTATGATGAGTTATATTGACCTTGAAAAGAATGTTAGGCGATTTGTTAATTTAGAACTTGATATTAAAAAAGTAAGCAGTATTGCTTTTGGTTGGACAATTGTTCATGTAATAAATGAACAAAGTCCAATGTTCACTATTTCTGAAAAAGATGACTTGCTTAAAAATAAAACATCTTTTATTTTCACTTTCAAAGGGTTTGACCAAACTTATGCTCAATCAGTGTACACACGACATAGTTTTTCTGCTGAGAAATTAATTTGGAATGCGAAGTTTAAAACAATGTACCATCGGTCAGATGACAATAAGAAAACTATTTTAGATTTGAAAAAAATAAATGTGTATGATTGGACTCATGCCACATAACTTACAAAGGGCTTAACAGATTCTTGTTATATTTGCAGCGTGAAGTTTGAAAATCCCCTAACAAAAAAAATTGGCATCATTGGAGGTGGTCAGCTTGGCCGCATGATGATTGAAGAATCACTGAGGCTTAATTTGTCGTTTAATATATTAGATATTGCCGATTCGCCATGTGCCATGTTGGCTGATAAATACATTATTGGCAAGCTTATGGACGATACTGCAATTAGGCAGCTAGCAGCAATAAGTGATGTGCTTACTTTTGAGATTGAGCATATCAATGTAGAAACTTTACTGGAGTTAGAAGTAGAAGGTAAAGAAATTATTCCTTCACCCAAAGTGCTTCAAATCATACAAGACAAAGGACTCCAAAAACAATTTTTTATAGAAAATAAAATACCAACGGCACCCTTTCAACTTATTGACCAACCAACCCAGTGGAAAGAAGCAGCAATAGCCCTAGGAGGTAATAAAATTGTTGCCAAAACACGAAAAGACGGCTATGACGGTAAGGGTGTAAAAGTTGTAAGAACACTTGATATAGAGAATGGTGAAATACCTTTTGAAACGAAAAGCATAGCTGAAAAACTGATACCATGTGTCAAAGAGTTGTCTGTGATGGTAGCTCGTGATAAAAGTGGAAATATTTCAACATGGCCTGTTGTGGAAATGGAATTTGATCCGATTGCCAATCTGGTTACTTTTTTAGATTGTCCCGCAAACATTGACGAAACAACGGAGAAAAAAGCCCGAGAAATTGCCTTACATGTAATTGAACATCTCAAGAGTGCAGGAGTATATGCAGTAGAAATGTTTTTGACTGCTGAAGGGGAAATTTTGGTAAATGAAATTGCACCTCGCCCACACAATTCTGGTCATCATACCATTGAAGCATGTTATACTTCTCAGTTTGAACAATTGGTTCGAATACTTGCTGGAATACCTCTAGGAGATACCTCTTTAATTCAGCCAGCCGTGATGATGAATCTGCTGGGTGCACCCGACTTTAGTGGCAGTTATCGTTTGCAAGGGCTAGAAGAATGTTCTGCAATACCAGGAGTTTACATTCACTTATACGGAAAAAAAGAAAGTAAACCCATGCGCAAGATGGGACATGTAACAGTGATGGCCCCAACTCTTTCTGAGGCAAAAAGTAACGCACTTATGGTGCACCAAAAACTTATATTCGTAAAAGATTAAATATAAAGCATATGACAAAGCAAGTAGGTATCATTATGGGAAGCGACAGTGATTTGGAAGTAATGCAAGAAGCAGCAAAAATTCTCGATACATTTAAAGTTCAATATGAAATGACTGTAGTATCTGCACATCGAACACCTGAGCGCATGATGGAATATGCTAAAACAGCCCATGAAAGAGGTTTAAAAGTAATCATTGCAGGCGCAGGCGGAGCAGCACATTTGCCAGGTATGGTTGCATCAATAACTACGCTTCCGGTGATTGGAGTCCCTGTAAAATTGAAAACATTAGATGGAATGGACTCTCTATTATCAATTGTGCAAATGCCTGCAGGCGTACCAGTAGCAGCAGTAGCAATAAATAATGCCAAAAATGCGGGGTTACTTGCCGTACAAATTTTGGCCACCAGTCATCCTCATTTATCTGAAGCTATGCAGCAATACAAAAATGACTTGCGTGATGAGGTGATGGAAAAAGCCAAGCGTGTAGAAGGAGGAAGAAAAGAAATCGGGTTTAAGTAAAAGATTATATTTCTGATATTTTAATCGTGTTGGTTCGGCCTCGTTCTTGTATCGGCATACTGGCGGTATTGATGATGATATCGCCTTTTTGTACCAAACCTTTTTCAATTAAGATTTGGTTTACATCCTGAATGGTTTCATCAGTACCTTCAAATCCTTTGTAGTAAAAAGCACGTACTCCCCAAACCAGATTTAAAGTGGATAACAGCCTTTTATTTCCTGTGAATATGAATATCATGGCCCTTGGCCTGAACGAAGATATTTTATAGGCTGTATAGCCAGAGAAAGTCATCCCCACAATTGCATTTGCTTTTAAATCTTTACTCATTTTAACTGCGGTGGCACAAACCTCATCGCCAACTAAAGTTTCTGATTCCGGGTCGGGGTCGGTTAATTTATAAAATGGGGCATTTGTTTTTTCTGCTTCGGCAATGGCTTTTCGCATATTGCGCACCGCTTGAATAGGGAAGGCTCCAACTGAAGTTTCGGCACTTAGCATAACGGCATCAGCACCATCCATAACACCATTGGCTACATCATTAACTTCGGCACGTGTAGGAGAAGAATTTGTAATCATGCTTTCCATCATTTGCGTGGCAATAATTACCGGCTTGCCCGCTTCATAACACATTTTTACAATACGTTTCTGAATAACGGGTACCTGTTCCATGGGCATTTCCACACCCAAGTCGCCACGGGCTACCATTACCCCATCAGATACGGCAATAATTTCATGAATATTTTCAAGCGCTTCGGGTTTTTCTATTTTAGCAATCACCCTGGGTTTCCAAGCATGTTTGTCAATTATGGCTTTCAGCTCCAAAATATCTTCAGCTTTGCGAACAAAGGATAAACCAATCCAGTCAACCTGCATTTTAAGCCCAAACTCTAAATCTAACCGATCTTTTTCAGTTAATGCAGGAACAGATACTTTGGTTTGTGGCAAGTTGAAACCCTTTTTCGAAGTAAGAAATCCGCCAATAATTACTTTGCATTTAATTTCATCTACGCCATTCGTCTCCAACACTTTTAGTTCAAGTTTTCCATCATCAAGCAAAATCATTTCACCTGGTTTTACATCGCTGGGTAGCGATGGAAATTTTACAGATAATTTTTGAGCTGTTCCTATTTGTTCTTTGTTTGTCACGATCAATTCCGAACCGTTTATGAGTTCAATTTTGCCGTTTTCCATTTCACCCACACGTAGTTTTGGACCTTGGAGGTCTAACAGCATTGCCACTTGGTTGTCAGGATTTTCGGCATTTATTTGACGTACATTATTGACCACATTTTCGTGGTCATCATAACTTCCGTGCGAAAAGTTAAGCCTGCATACATCCACACCTTCTTGGATTATAGCCCTCAGCATATCAATGCTAGAAGTAGCAGGGCCGATGGTAGCAACTATTTTGGTTCGGTTAAATAACGTATTGATCATATTTATAATAACAGTTTTTGTGATTTCGATTCGGGTAAAGTTAAGTGGTTTGTCGATTTTAGCTTATTTAAATTGATGTTTGAAACCAGTTGTATCCCGTTTATTTTTTTAATTTTTTGCATTAAGGTATCTACATCCAAAAATTCAAGTGCTCCTTTTATCATGATTAAGAAGGAAACATTCTTTAGTTCAGGAAGCAGGTGAATATTCTCGTAGCTGTTATCCAATAAGGTGTAGGTAGTACGGTTTAATTCATCAGTATAATCAAATCTGTTGAAATAAGCAGTCGGCAGGTCCTCCTTATAAAGAACTATGTCATCCTCTTTTTGCAGTTGTAAAGAAATATGTCGGTTGAGCAACCAGGCCATGCGGTGCGATTTTTCCTGAGAAGCAATGCCAAGCAGCAAAAAATCATCAGGGGGTTCCGTTTCTAGTGTAAATTTCTTCACATTTGCGAAAATGCCACATTTCAACCAACGGTGCTAATTAATTTATTGTCTATATGCTCCATTTATTGGGGATAAACAGCTAATGTGCCAAAAAAAACAGCCATTTTGATTTTTTAACTGAAAAAACATTTTATTTGCAACCTAAACCTTTAATAGTAATACAAAAATGTCAGACATCGCAACAAGAGTAAAAGCTATCATCGTTGATAAGCTAGGAGTAGAAGAAAGCGAAATCACTAATGAGTCAAACTTCACCAATGATTTGGGGGCAGATTCATTGGACACTGTTGAACTTATCATGGAATTTGAAAAGGAATTCAACATTGCTATTCCGGATGACCAAGCCGAGAAAATTGGCACAGTTGGTCAAGCCGTTGCTTACATAGAAGCAAACGTTAAATAAAGATTTAACACCTATTCATGTCAATTAAACGAGTTGTAGTAACTGGCTTAGGTGCGCTAACGCCAATCGGGAATAATGTGCATGATTATTGGGATGCATTGTCAAAAGGGGTAAGTGGGGCAGGCCCTATTACCCGTTTTGATGCTTCCAAATTCAAGACACAATTTGCCTGTGAGGTAAAGAATTTTGATGTGGCCAATTTTATTGACCGCAAAGAAGCGCGCAGAATGGACCCCTATGCACAATATGCATTGGTGGTAGCCGAAGAGGCTATGAAAGATTCGGGTATTGATTTGGATAAAATTAACAAAGAGCGGGCAGGTGTTATTTTTGCTTCAGGCATTGGTGGACTTTCTTCATTTTTTAATGAAGTGTCAGCGTTTGCACGTGGAGATGGTACGCCAAGATTTAGCCCATTCTTCATTCCTATGATGATAGCAGATATTGCTGCCGGTCATATATCAATGAAGTTTGGTTTGATGGGGCCAAATTATGCTATAGTTTCTGCTTGCGCTTCTTCCAACAATGCCATAGTGGATGCTGCAAACATCATTCGCCTCGGAAAAGCGGATTTTATTATTTCCGGAGGAGCCGAAGCTTCTGTTTCTGAGCCTGCAATTGGAGGATTTAATTCCATGAAAGCACTTTCAGAACGCAACGACAGCCCTCTTACAGCATCACGTCCGTTTGATAAAGAACGTGACGGATTTGTATTAGGCGAAGGTGCAGGCGCGCTTATCCTCGAAGAGTATGAACATGCAAAAGCGCGTGGCGCAAAAATTTATGCCGAAGTAGTTGGCTGTGGAATGTCTGCAGATGCTTACCATTTAACGGCTCCACATCCGGAAGGACTTGGCGTAATTGCCGTAATGAAAACTGCTTTGGAAGATGCAGGTCTAAAACCTGAAGATGTAGACTATGTAAATGTTCACGGAACATCAACTCCACTTGGAGATATTGCAGAGTTAAAAGCGCTAAAAAATGTATTTGGGGAGCATGTATATAACTTAAACATCAGTTCTACAAAATCAATGACCGGTCACTTGTTGGGTGGTGCGGGTGCTGTTGAGGCAATTGCAGCGCTATTAAGTATTAATAAAGGCATCATTCCTCCAACCATAAACCATTCTACTTTCGACCCTGAGATTGACTCAAAATTAAATCTGACCCTAAATAAAGCCCAACACCGAGAGGTAAACATTGCGCTTAGCAATACTTTCGGTTTTGGTGGACATAATGTGTCGGTCATTTTCAAAAAATATTCTGCTTAGTGCAGTTAAGAAATCCAATTCGCGATATTTATCTCATTCGACTTTCTCCAAAAAGAGATTTGTACAAGCGTGTAAGTGCAGTGGTAGGATTTGTTCCCCGCAATATCAGTTGTTATACTCAGGCCTTAAGACACCATTCTGTATCTGCTACCGTACATGAAAATGGATATAAAGACAGCAACGAGCGTCTTGAATACCTTGGGGATTCTGTATTGAATACGGTAGTAGCCGAAACCCTATTTAAAAAATATCCCTATAAAAATGAAGGGTTCCTTACTGAGATGCGCGCTAAAATTGTTAGTCGCGAAAGTTTAAATGATTTAGCACTTAAAATTGGACTGAAAGACTTGCTTCATTATGATAAGCGCATGCTTGGTCCGCAGGTTAGAAACACCATTTTTGGAAATGCACTTGAAGCTTTTGTGGGTGCAATTTATCTTGATACCGGATTTATCGGTGCAAGGAGATTTGTTTTGGAGAAATTGCTCATACATGTGAACCTAGATAAACTGCAACATACCGAAACCAATTTTAAGGGAAAACTAATTGAATGGGCTCAAAAAAATTTGCGTACACTGGAGTTTGAAACAGATGAGATTATGCAAGCAAAACAAAAAATATACAAGGTGCGTATATTAATTGATAAAGAAGTATTGGCCGAATCAGAAAACCTTAGTAAGAAAAAAGCAGAGCAATTTGCCGCTCAAAAAGTATTCGAATTGTTGAAAGTTACTCCTTAACCATTTTACCCAAAGCCCGCTCAAACCGATAAGAAAGGTACAAAGAGAAGCTAAACTCTGTTTGTTGATATCCGAAATCATAAAATGGCTCAACACGGGCAACAATGCTTAGATTTTCAATAATTTCTTTTTGATACATCAGTCTAAAGAATAACAATTCCCTGCGGTCAGTTGTGATGGTAGGATCATCACGTGATACACTTTGATAAATACTTGTGCCCTTAGGGGCGATGAATTCACTCGCATTCCAATAAGAGAACATCAACGTGGTATAACCAAGGTTCAAGAATAAATTGGTAAGTACCCCACTTCCATTTCGGAAGGGTAAATAACCGGAATTGGTTTGTTCATTTGATACAACACCATACGTACTTATTCCAAATTTAGTAATAGCGCTTCCTGAAATTTCTTTTTGAATATCGATGCCAGCAGCACCATTATACATCAATATCATATTTGATGAGTCACTATCAATTTGTCCGCCCCTGTGAAAAGCTGTTGCCTGTATAGGAATGGAGAATCGCCAACTGTTGGCATTAATTGAAGGCATAAAATTAATTCCCGAGGTAAATTGTTCCTGAAATGGGGAATTGGGTTCAATAAACTTCTCCCAATTTATCCAAGTGTCTAAAAATAGGTTTGGCTTATTTATTTTGAATTGAATGCCATTTTCAATTCGATTAAGTATCCCACTGTTGATGTCAAAAAGGGGTTCAATTAAGCGGTGTGAAAGCGCTCCTTCAAGTGTTCCAAAAAGCAAAGCCATATCTTGAGTCGCATTAGTCAGTTTTAAACTAAATGTAGGCAGAATGGTATTGATTGCAGGAGTTGCGCCAAAATCACTTTGTAAAAATATCCCTGCCTGAATTTTTAGTTGTTTGGTAGGCTGTACATACAAAGAAGGGTTTAGTTGAGTTCCGAAAAGTGTTCGCCCTTTTTCGATAGGGTTGAAATACTCTGTATTGCGAAAATAATTGTGATTATACAATGATACACCCCAGGTATTTTGATTTTGGAATTTAACCGGAGATTCTAAAAAAGAATTATTCAATTGAGCAATTGATGACTGATAGAAGCATAAGAAAATACCAGCAATTAGGACTATGGTTATGGCTTTTCTCATTTGTAATTAATTAGAATTCATTTTGCCGAAGTTAGGGCTGAAGGATTTTATCTTTTAATGTTTGCATTTTCTTTACGGTTTCATCCCATTCTTTTTCAGCAACCGAATCTGCGGTAATTCCTGCACCGGCATAAAGTGTTATGGCATCTTCATTTAATTCCAAACACCTTAGTGTAACGTATAGTTTTGTGGCATGGATGCCATTTACGATACCGGAAAATCCACTGTAAAAACGTCTTTCCATTCGCTCATGAACAGAAATATAAAATGCTGCATCAATGGGGGGTAAGCCCGACACAGCCGGGGTGGGATTTATTTGAGATAATATTTTATGAAACTTTTTGGCCAGCGTTTCTGAATCAGATTTCCATGAATATGCTGAACTAAGATGCTTTAGGTTGCCGGCAATAATTGTTTGTGCAGCTATTTTTTTTAACGGAAATAACTTCAATTGCTTAAAAACATCTTCTACAAATACCTCTACAAAATGTTGCTCATCCAATTCTTTTTCTCCCCACTCTGTTGTATCTGCAGCTTGTTTGGTTCCGGCTAATGCTACAGTTTTTATATGGTTGTTTTCACAAGACAATAAAAGTTCCGGAGTGGCACCACACCACGTGCCGCTTTCTGCATCGCTAAATAGATAGATATACGATTGCGGATAGTCTTTGCATAAACGATAAAAAAGTTCAAGGGGATTAAAGTTTTGATCAATCGACAGGGACTCGCACCTGGCGGCAACTGTTTTCAAGAGGGTTTCCTGCTTTGTAGCAGCAACAATTCCATTTACATATTCAATATACTGCTCTTTTGTTGAATATTGATTTTGAGGAGAGGTATGCCAATTACAATTTGGTATAGCGTCAACCTCATTACTTTCTGCAATATAGTTTTCAGGAACAATGATGTACGCTAAATCACCGGATCCATATGGAGCAAATGCAAATGCAGGTTCGTTAATTTTGGTTAAATCAATACGTTTCAGCTCTACGCCAGAGGTGGATTCAAAAAAATGAATGTCTTTACTATTAGGTAATCGACATAGACCAACAGTCTTGCCATTGGCAAGCGCTTCTTTACATCTTAACGGGATTGAGGTTTCTGCCATCTTCAGCTAATTTGATTACAGCCATTGTTAAGCGGCTAATGCAACATAATTTATCACGCTCATCGGTAATGCGTATTTCCCATACCTGTGTAGTTTTTCCTAAATGTATGGCACGTGCAGTTCCATATACATAACCTCCGCCTTCGTGTGCTGAGCGAACATGGTTGGCATTGATATCAAGTCCAACAGCTACAAATTTTTCGCGATCAATTACCAGATTGGCGGCTACACTGCCAACTGTTTCGGCCAACACGCAATATGCGCCTCCATTTACGATTCGTAAAGGCTGTACGGTGCGGTGATCTATTGGCATTCTTGCCTGCAAATAGTCATCAGATAGTTCGGTAAATTCGATGCCAATCCATTCACACATGGTATTGGCATTTCTATTTTGAATGGCGCTAAGTGAATATTTTTCTTTTTCGAAAGTTGGCATGAATTTATTCTATTTCTGTTGCAAGAAACAACAAATTCCTATTTGCGCAAACGGCTAATTTTATGATACAGATCCTCTTTGTCAAAAGGTTTGGTAATAAAATCATTCATACCTATTTCCAATACTTTTCTTTTGGTTTCAGGAAAGGCATCTGCTGTGATGGCGATAATGGGAATTAACGGATTGCGAACTAGAGTATTTTTATTTCTGATAAATTGGGTGGCTTCATATCCGCTCATCTCAGGCATTTGCAAGTCCATTAACACCAAATCAAAATCTTTTTCTAATAAAATACCAATGGCTTCATTTCCATTTTTAGCAATTTCATAGTTGCAGCTCCATGAAGATAAAATGTGTTTTAATACAACCTGATTCATATCATTGTCTTCAACAACAAGAATATTTATATCCTTAAGGTTGGCATGCAAGTAAACATTTTGCAGCGAGTTGTCGTCAGAAAGTGCTGTTGATCTTTGATAAGTTAACTCTACACTAAACGTGCTGCCTACATTTACTTCACTTTTTACCGATACTTTTCCTCCTTGCAGCTCAGTTAGTTTCTGAGTAATGGCAAGTCCAAGTCCGGTACCGCCAAACCTACGTGTGATGTCGGTATATGCCTGACTAAAACTTTCAAAAATACTATCGAGTTTGTTTTCCGGAATGCCGATTCCGGTATCTTTCACATCGAACCTAAGGGTAATGTGGTCAATAGTTTCGGTTATTTTATTTACTGTGATACTCACATCCCCTTTTGAGGTAAACTTTACCGCATTGCTAATTAAGTTTAACAATATTTGATGGAGGCGGTATGGGTCACCTTTGATATACTTAGGAATACCTTCATCGAAATGATAAGAAAAGTTAAGGCCTTTGGCTCTTGTTCGGATATCAAATATTTTAGAAATGGCTTCAATTTTTTCATGCAGATTAAAATCAATGCATTCAATAGAGACTTTTCCGGCATCTAGTTTAGAGAAATCAAGTATATCATTTATAACAACAAGCAGGTTATCAGAAGAGAACTTTATCGATTTCAGGTACTCGAGCATTTCCGGATCTTTGGTTTTTTCGATCAGCAAATCTGTCATTCCCATGATGGCATTGATAGGCGTACGAATCTCGTGACTCATGTTAGAAAGGAAATCGGATTTTGCCCTTGCAGCAGCTTCTGCGGTATCTTTGGCTTGCTCTAATGCTTTTTGCGTTACAACCTGTTCAGTTATGTCTTTAGAGAATATGGCGATACCTGATATTTCTCCATTTTCCTCTTTTATTGGATTGAATGAAATCTCTGAAAATTTGATGGCATTGTTTAAGTGTGTGAGATTGTATGGTATTTTGAAACTTTCACCTTTTAGACAACGATCAAATAATGGCTTCAGGTTATCTCTGTCAATTTTGGTATTGTCTAACTCAAATCGAAGAGCAGGATCTCCTAGCTTTACATCAATCCCATAAAACTCTTTAATGGCTTTTGTGTGATTTTTATTATATGCAATGTAGTTGTAATTGGTGTCTACGGCAAAAATGATGTCATCTGTACTTTCAATAATGGCATTTAGCTTGGCATTTGTGTAACTAAGCGCTAACTCCATTTTTCTGCGCTCGTTAATATCTCTAGAATTTACTACGTATCCATTTATTAGAGGTTCGTCAAACAGATTAATACCAATTACTTCAATGTATTTCCACTCTCCTTGCTGTGTTTTAAACCTGAACTCAAGCGGCCCATACACTCCGGCTTGGTGCATGCCGGTTGTAAAATGTTTAATTACAGATTCACGCTCATCCGGGTGCACAAAATCAAAAACACTTTGACCAACTATCGGAGCGTCATATCCAAAGTCGGTTAGCTTTGAAAAACTATCAAATATGACCTTACCAGTGGGATCAAGCACCGTGACTACATTCAACGAATTTTGTAAAAGTTTACGGTATTTTTCTTCACTTTCTTTTATCTTTTCTTCTGTTGTTTTGTATGCAGTAATGTCACTAACCAGCACCGCTACACTCTTCATTTGCGGGTTTAGTATGCCAAATCGTGCATTAAAATATTTGTCATCAAAGGGTGATTTGTATGCAACCTCAACAATCCTTTTGTATAATAAAGTCTCTTGTATTGCTTTGTAAAATTGAATCCCCAAGTCATATGGCATGATATCCAGTATATTCTTGTATAAGAATTTTTCGACAGGCATGAAAAGTTGTTTTTCATCTCCATACCATACATTAAGGAATTCGCCTTCCGAAGACAACTCAAAAATGATAATTTCTAGTGAACCAGATAAGCTTTTAAGCAGAGATTTGTCTAATGGAATAGTTTCAGGCATATTTGTTTAATAAATCAAAAATATAATAATTTTACTTTTGGCTGTATTAAAAAATGAATAAACGAAAAATTTATATCGTGCGCCATGGCGAAACGGAGTATAATCGTTTGGGAATCGTTCAGGGCAGCGGTGTTGATAAGCCTTTGAACGAAACCGGACAACTACAAGCAAAGCTATTTTATGAATATTATAAAGATATTCCTTTTAATGTGGTATTTACTTCATCGTTGCAAAGGTCAATACAAAGCGTACAAAAGTTTATAGATAAAGGCCTGCCTCACTACTCAATGCCCGAACTTAATGAAATTAGCTGGGGTATTTTTGAAGGAAAGCCACAAAATGTAAACGAGAAAATGTTTTATCATGAATTAATTACTCAGTGGGATAGTGGGAATGTACATGCAAAAATACCGGGAGGAGAAAGCCCCGCAGAGTTAATGGAAAGGCAACGAAAAGCAGCAGGTGCAATATTGGCAGTTGAAAACGCAGAGCATATTCTGGTGTGTATGCATGGAAGGGCTATGAAAATATTTTTATGTTTATTGCTCAACTTGGAACTAACCCAAATGGACGAATTCCAGCACAGCAATCTTTGTTTGTATTTATTGGAGTATCATGAGAATAAGTTTAATCTTTTAAAAAGCAACGATACCATACACCTTAATCGGTAAGTAATGCGTTACCTAATTATTTACATATTGCTCGGTATGAATTTTCAAGTGTTTTCGCAGAAAAGCAAGATACAAGAGGGAGTACTTCAGCTGGATTACCTGCTTTCGGGATATATTGGAATTTCTGCTGGTGTATCAATCCCTGTTTCGGATTATGCCAGCACCGAATACACAAAGTATGCAGCAAGCTATGCTACACCTGGCACTGCATTTCGGATTCAGGGTGGATACGAGTTTTTGCCTTTTTTAGGTTTAAGGTTGGCCTACATCAATTTAACTCACGGCATTAATACCAAAGCGTTGCAAACGGATATGAACGAATACCAAACTTTTAGCCCTTTTGTGGCCGGCAACTCTGAGGTAACAACATTAAGTGCTGATAACTATAAAATGAGTGGGGTTCAGTTTGGATTATTTTATCCCTTTAGGAAGTCAAAAACGACCATTGAGGTGTTTGCAGATGCAGGATTTACCAATACTGTTTTTCCTGAATTCCGTTTTACAGTATTGAACACGCAAACAAATGATCAGTTTAATTTTTTGACTACGGCATCAAAATCCAACCACATGACATACAGTGCGGGCATACTTGTCAGACATAAATTATACAAAAATATTTTATTGATAGGTGGTGGAGAGTTTTGCTACAGCGAGCAAGAATATACCGATAGACAATTGGTTTTTCAACAATTTGGGTTTGCACTATCCCTACTGGATTACACGCAATTCTACCAAATGATTAATTTGCATGTAGGCTTGGCATTTCAATTTGAATAGACCAATTAATCTGCTTTGGTCCAGTTGGCCCTGTCCATTGGGCTAAATTGCCAAGGAGCCTGATTATTTTCTAGGTTATTGAACATATTGTTGAGTGACGAAGGAGCAGACGATTGCTCCATTACTTTAAACCTGCGCATTTCTACAATTATTTCCATCGGATTGATGTTTACGGGGCAGGCTTCTACACAAGCATTGCAAGTATTACATGCCCAAAGTTCTTCTTCACTGATATAATTGTGAAGATTTTTTCCATCATCCTGAAAAGCTCCTTTGTTGGCATCAATATTTTTTCCAACCTCTTCCAATCGGTCCCTCACATCCATCATAATTTTTCGAGGAGAAAGCAACTTACCGGTAATGTTTTGAGGGCAACTTGAAGTACACCGCCCGCACTCTGTGCACGTGTATGCATCCATGAGGTTTTTCCAAGTGAGGTCCTGCACATCTTTAACCCCAAAACTAGTGGGCGGCTGGTAGCCTTCGGGAGTTGCAGCAGAAGGATCAAGCATGAGTTTTACTTCTTGGGTTACACTTCCCATATTGTTCAATTCACCCTTTGCTTTTAGATTCGAATAAAATGTATTGGGGAAAGCCATAATGATGTGAAAGTGCTTGCTAAACGGCAAATAATTCATAAAAGCAAAAATGCCTAATATGTGAAACCACCAAGCAGCTCTTTCTATTAATACAAGCATACCATCACTGAAATTAAGCATATTGAATATTGGTACTATAAGCCAACTGCTAATAGGAAATGAACCTGCAGCAAGATAATGGTCATTTCCACGAGCTTGTAAAATCTGATCTGCAGCATTCATCTTGAGCAAAGCAGCCATCAAAATAATTTCAACAAATAAAATGGTTGCAGCATCCTGATTTGCAAATCCTTTGAGTTCGGGCCCTTGAAATCGGTTCAATTTTAGAATATACCTTCTGCTTAAGAAAAAGATGCAGGCGACAAGTACACCAAAAGCAAGTACTTCAAAAAATCCAATGGCAGCATGGTATACCGGCCCTAAAAATGACAATACACGGTGTGTGCCAAATATTCCGTCAATAAGAATTTCGAGCACCTCGATATTGATTAGAACAAAACCAACATAAACTACTAAATGCAGCAAAAAAGGAATAGGGCGAGCTGCCATTTTGGTTTGTCCGAAGGCAACCTTGAGCATTGTTTTAAATCGTTCGGGCTTATTGTCACTCAGGTCAATGTCTTTACCTAATAAAATATTTCTTCTGATTTTGCCGAGATTTTTAGCAAAGAAATAAATGGCGATTCCGCTGATAATTACAAATAGTATTTGTTCAATCATGTGCTGATTATTTTGATACAATAATAATAAAGAAACACACGAGGTAGTAAAATGCTTAATTTATTGAAAATATTTTTGCACACCTTTTAGAAAATCCTACATTTGCACTCCTTGAAACAAAGGTGCGGTAGCTTATCCCGAAACTTCGGGAGGTAGAGCAAAGGATTGAAATAAAAAAGGTGCGGTAGCTCATCCCGAAACTTCGGGAGGTAGAGCAAAGG
>CAYSBE010000063.1:0-8448 GCA_964429245.1 uncultured Bifidobacteriaceae bacterium
ATCTCAACTCCGTTTGTCCGTCTTAAATTAGATGATATCTTAGGACTTCACATAACGTTTGCCAAAATTGCATTAAATTTTAATAGTTGTTAACCATCAGAATATAAATGGCACCATTTTCATTGGCAAATAAAGCCAACCTATCCTATCCTATTCTAAATTCATTAATAATCAAGCAATAAACGGTTTATCCTCGCTTGTAATTTTGTGATATATTTATCAAATGGCACTACTGAAAAATTGTACCGTCTCTTTTTAAAATAATTCAAAGGGTCACCTTCTAGAACTGGAGAAATTAGTTGGGAAGGTGTATTAAATGGCTTTGGTAATTGAATAAAATTGTCGTCATATACATATAAGCCAAACTGTGTTCTATCTGTATAGGCGGAAATATCTTCACAAAATGAGACAATATAATACGATTGGCTGTCATTGAATACAATCGAACTGCTAGGTTGAAGGTTTATATCAAGAAATACATTCTTAAAATCACCACGTTGAATTTTTGAAGCAGTAGAATCATAAAAGAAATACAAATTACTTAAACTGAAATTCTCTCTAAAAGCTTTAGCTATAGCGAGATTTCTAAGTTTCATTTCAAGTTCAATCTCCTCTGCATCGGCTGTTAATCCGGCATCGCGCAATGCTTTTATTTCGTTTTCATTAACTGTTGTAAGCATTACAAATGCTGCACCATTTTTCATTGCTTGTGCTGTGAGTTTATTCTTACTTATTTCCTGATCAGATTGAAAACGAATACCGGATGCATTTAACCTTATTCCAAATTCAATGGTAGATGGCCTCCCCTCAAGTGACAGTGGTGTATTGTTTGATTTAAGTGTATGCAAATACGACATCTCAATATTAACAATTGGCGACAACCGTAGCGATACACCAAACATTGAAGAGAAACCAATTGATCCTTGCTCGTTCAAATTAGTAGGATCTGTAACCCTTAAATAGTTTCCCAATGTAAACGCCTCTGTGCTATATGACATTAAATAATACGTACGCAGTCCAAGCAAAAATGCAAAATCTTTATTATCTCCTGATGGATATAGACAAGCCATTAAGGTTCCATCTAGATAACTATAATTGTATCGGGTATCAGATTGATTTTTCTTTAAGCGTATGGAAGAAAACCCTAATTCGCCTGTCAAATCCAAAAAATTTAACAGTGACTTTGAATAAAATATACCCCCGATTGGCATTGCTGCACCATTGAATGAATTGTAACTGGCTCCAAGTAGGGAATAGTTTATCCCCAACTTTACTCCAAAATTGGAATTGTCAGGTTTTTTCTGGTTCGATTGGGCGTGAAGGTTCGAAAATTGTAGCAAGATGATACAAAAAAGTAGACGTGGTATATTATGTGAAAATATAAATTTCAAAGTGTTTAATTTAATGCAAAGTCAATATTACGGATTAAACCGTTGTATTTGGCACGTTGAATTGCAGACTTCTTAAAAATCTTACCGAAAGTTTCTTCTGTAATGTCTTTCCAAAATTCGGCATTAGCTGCTAACAGCTCAGATGAAGGTTGAAACCTGGGTTCATTGTGTGGTGCTGAGAACCTATTCCATGGACATACATCCTGACATACATCGCATCCAAAAATCCAATTGTCAAATTTTCCTTTCATTTCATTTGGAATTTGTTCTTTAAGCTCGATGGTAAAATAGGAAATACATTTGCTGCCATCAACATGCTGAGGTGATAAAATGGCATTTGTTGGACAAGCATCAATGCATGCTGTGCAAGTTCCACAGTGATCTGTTATGGGAGTATCATAGTCTAATTCAAGATCAATAATCATTTCAGCCAAAAAAAAGAAAGAACCTTTTTGTTTGCTAATCAGATTTGCATTTTTACCAATCCAACCCAATCCACTTTTTTCAGCCCAAGCACGTTCTAACACGGGTGCTGAGTCAACAAATAGCCTGCCGCCTATTTCTCCTATTTCTTGGTGCATCCACACAAGCAATTCTGTTAATTTTTCTTTCACCACAAAATGGTAGTCTTCACCATATGCATACTTTGAAATTTGAGGTTCTCCTTGCATCATCTTGGTTGAAGGAAAATAATTATACATGAATGAAATTACCGACTTTGCCCCATCAACAAGTAAACGTGGGTCCAATCTTTTGTCGAAATGATTTTCCATGTAAGACATTTTACCGTGCCTTCCTTGATTAAGCCATTTTTCTAAACGAGGAGCCTCTTCTTCTAAAAAAACAGCTTTTGCAATACCTACAGCAGAAAACCCCAGCTCTGTAGCCTTTTGTTTGATTGATTTTGAATACTCCGTTTTTTGCAGCATGAGGTATTAGTCAATTTTCAATACCAATTTCCCAAATTGAGATGCTGATTCCATTTTTTTCATTGCATCATTTACTTGCTCAAGCGCAACTACTTCATCAACCACAGGAATCAATTTATGTTGGGAAACAAAGGAAAGCATTTCCTTAAATTCTTCATCATTTCCCATGGTTGAACCAAGTATGTCAAGCTGCTTCCAAAATATTTTTGCTGCAACTCCACTTTTAAATTCGCCAAGCGTTGCACCATACATGGCAATTCTTGCCGCAGGTTTTGCCAAGTCAACTAGCTTTGCAAATGTATCTCCCCCACTGCTGTCAATTATTACATCAAATCCACCGGCAATTGATTTTAATTGCTTGTCCCAATCAAGTTGTTTGTAATTAACCCCTCCAATTGCACCTAGGTTTTTCGCTTTATGCAATTTATCATCACTACCTGATGTTACAAAAACCTCACATCCTGCAGAAATGGCAAACTGCATACAAAAAAGAGCCACACCTCCGCCTACTCCCGTAACCAAAACCTTATCCGATTTTTGGGCTCCTGCTCTTTTCATAATGGCACGAAAAGCTGTAAGTCCTGCGAGTGGCAATGCTGCAGCTTGCTCATAAGTTAAGTGTGGAGGCATTGGATAAACCAACCGAGATGGTACTTTTACATATTGTGCAAATGTGCCATTATCGGGTGTTCCAAGTATCACATAATCCTTAGCTTGTACGCGGGGATTGTTTCCCCAGTTTAAACTCGGATTAATAATTACGTTTTTATTCAATAACTCATTATTGTGCGCTCCTTTGGCTAATTCCAACACACCTGCACCATCTGAACCTAAAATAATGGGAATACGAATGCCAGCATACTGACCTTTTTGAATCCATACATCACGGTGATTGAGTGCGGCTGCGTGTAACCTAACCAGCGATTCGCCTTCGTTCAAAATTGGCTTGTCGATTTCTACTATTTTTAATTCACTATGTATCGAATCAAGTATTGCTGCTTTCATATTATCTGCTATTGTGTGCAATTAGTCCATCTTTTGTTGCCAAATAAAAAAAACTTTTCATATTGTCTGTATCATAAATATATGAACGCACGTATTCTTTCTTGACTTCATCCCATTGCATGGCAGCAATATATTTTTTATGAATAAGTTGCTTGATAACATCTGCTACAATGGGAGCAGGTGCATTGCATTCACTCACTATATTTTCAAATGGCTCTACAAAATATACTGCATTCAGTACATCGTATTCTATATCTGTTAACTCACTCATGTTTTCTTTTTTTCCATTCATATCCACTAACATTTGCAGATATGCCAATTATAATAACATAGAGGATATGAAAAACCTCTGCTACGGGCAAATATAGCATATATCTTTGCTCTCTAAAAAACCGGAGTAAAGGCCATAAAAACAAACCCTCCGCAAGAAATTTTGCAATCAACATACTTACTCCAAGAGTTGGGTTTGCAATGATATTCCAAACAATTAACACATTAAACAAATAAGCCATCATAAGAATTAAGGTAATGTACCTGTTTTCGTATTTTAGACTTTTTGAAACCCATCTTTTTCTTTGAGCATTCAACTGCTTGATGGTAGCATTTGGCGTTGTTGTCACAATGGCCGAATCTGACTTAAGAAAGTAGACATCGTTGGGGTATTGTCGATGCACTTTATGTAATAAAAATTCGTCATCACCACTTGCTACATGAAGATTTCCTTCGTAACCTCCTACTTGTTTAAATGTATCGGTATGAACCAATAAATTGGCTGCACTACACATATTTGGATAGCCAATCTGAATGGCTGATGCACCAATACCTACAAGACCTGCAAACTCGAATGACTGAATGGTTTCAAAAAAATTACTCGCACTAAATTTTACAGGAGCATATACAAACTTAGGGTTCTTAAGTGATACAAATTCATCAATTGTTTTTAGCCATTCGACTCCCCTAGTACAATCTGCATCAGTTAATATAAAATAGTTGGAGGTAATTACCTCAACAGCATACATAATAGCCTGTTTCTTATTTTTTATATGCGCTAAATTAACATCAGACAAACAAATAAGTTTGATGTGGCGGCTTGGATTTTCATTTATTATTTCCCTTACAATCTCAACTGTTTTATCATCTGAATGATCATCAATAACCAAGACCTGCAGTTTTGACATATCGTATCTCTGTGAAAGGATATCTGTGATACATTGTCGAATTTGTGACGCCTCATTTCTTGCCGGTATAATGACCGTATAATTTAGTTGATTGCCTTTGTTTTTACCCGAATAAAAATATGGAATACGGAGCCAGCCCCATAAATAAACTAATATCAATATTGCATAGAAAGTAGTAAGTGTAATAGATAATAAAAATACTACCATTTATTTCTTGTATTTGTATTGATAAATGATTGCTAATCCCCATAAAGCGGGAACCATAATATTGATTATCCATAGTGTGTATGCACTCAGCAAAATAGCAACCACATTGGTTGAATACATGCCAAGAAAAAACAACGCACTTGCACCGCGCATTCCTATTTCAACCAAAAGAAAAGATGGCATGAATATTTGAGCACAAAGTGTAGCCACAATAGCTTGTGTACTTTTTCCAAATGATAAGCCTGTATCAAAAAAATCTGCCAGCAAAACATACTGCATGCTAAAAATTAAATACCGCAATAAAGATAACATAAATACAGCCAGCAAATCCTGTTTTGAATAGTTACCAAAAACATTGGCATAAGACAATAGTTTTCGGTGTTTGACCCATTTGCTTATGACCGGCAGATGAAAATATGCATAAATTGATAATGCAGATAGCAATACCAAAGCAAGGAGTAGCATATTATAATTTGCTGCAATGAAAGGATGGTTATTAAACATAAAAAGGAAAGCAAATACACCGGGTATTGCTACACACATGACTTGCGCAGTATGACCGATAACTGCAATTAATGCGCCCTTCCATTTATTCAATTTTTCCAAATGCATGACCCGGCCTACAAAATCACCTAAATTATTTGGCGTCATTACACCCAATGCAATGCCCGAAACCAATGACCGAAGTGACCATGTAAAAGATACTTTCTCAAATTTCCCAACCAATAGTTTCCACTTTATTGCTTCAATACAGATATTAATTGGCAGGAGCAGTATTACCCCAAACAAAACAACCCATTTCGAAATTGTCCAACCTATTGCAACTTGCTCGAACAAGTTCTGAATTTCATAGGCAGCAAAAAGCTTGTAGCCAATAAAAACCAATGTGCACAATATCAACACCCATTTTATGGCTATAGAGGAGAATTGTATGAATCTTTTCTTTGTGCCCAAATTAAACACTACTTTCGTTTTCAAATTAAGCATAAAAAGCCTTACTGATTGCATGAGTCTGGAAGAAATAAAAAATTACGACCGTATCATACTGGGAATTGATCCGGGTACAATTGTAATGGGATACGGACTTATAGGCATTATAAAGAAACAGGCAAAAATAATTAGTCTGGGAGTTGTACATCTTGATAAATATGACGAACACAGCATTCGTTTAAAAAAAATATTTGAACGTGTAACCTCTATAATTGATCAATACAAACCTGATGAATTAGCCATTGAAGCTCCATTTTTTGGAAAGAATGTTCAATCAATGTTAAAATTAGGCAGGGCACAAGGAGTGGCTATTGCAGCAGCAATCAATAAGGAATTAAGTGTGGTTGAATACTCTCCAAAAAAAATCAAACAATCCATTACAGGTAACGGAAATGCCTCCAAAGAACAGGTTGCAGCAATGTTGCAGCGGATGCTCAAATTTGAAGAAAGTCCAAAATTTTTAGATGCGACTGATGGTTTGGCTGCTGCATATTGCCATTATTTACAACAATCAACCCCATCGGGAGGTACAGATAAAAAGTACAATAACTGGAAGTCGTTTCTTAGCAACAACCCTGATAAAGTTGTTGCAAAAGCAGATACCAAAAAATAATTTTACCTATTTCTTAGTTTTTGTGGAATATAATACATTCCTTGCGGCATCACTTTTAAATATTTTTCTATTACAATGAAACTTTATGTAGGAAACTTAAGCTATCAGGCTACAGAGCAGGACCTTAAGGACTTATTCTCCTCTTACGGAGAAATTAATTCGGTGAATATCGTTAAAGATAAATTCACTGGTAGAGCAAAAGGATTTGCTTTTGTTGAAATGGCTGATTCTTCTAGCGCAAACAATGCTATTCAGTCTTTAAACGAAACTGAATTCAAACAGCGTAAACTAATCGTTAACGAAGCTAAGCCACGCGAAGCTGGTAGCGAAAGACCACCAAGAAGACCGTTCAACAGCAACAGAGGTTCGAACAGAGATCTTGATCAATTCTAATTAAAATAGAATCACACAAAAAAGCTCCTTATAAACATAAGGAGCTTTTTTTATGCCTTGTTATTACATTTAATCTACTCAATATTAGACGCAATTGCTTTTGCTAACTTCTCATATTCATCTTGAGAAAACTGATATCGCTCTTTTTCAAAATTTAAATCTCCAATATGCTGTAAAGGCACCAAGTGAATATGGGCATGAGGTACTTCTAACCCAATAACTGCAACACCAATTTTTACACAAGGAACAGTTTTTTTTATTGCATTGGCAATTATTTTGGCAAACAACATTAATGCTGCATACTCTTCGTCTTCTAAATCAAAAATATAGTCTGTTTCTTTTTTAGGAATTACCAACGCATGACCCGATGCCAACGGCCTTACATCAAGAAAAGCTAAAAACGAATCCGTCTCGGCTATTTTATAGCAAGGTATTACTCCACTAATTATTTTTGAAAAAACTGTAGCCATTATTACAAAGTGATTTCAATAATTTCTAATTGTATTTTTCCGGCTGGCACATTCACTTCTAACACGTCTCCTACTTTTTTGCCCATTAATCCGGCACCAATTGGAGATTTAAAGGAAATTTTACCTGTTTTAAAATCGGCTTCATTTTCAGATACCAATGTATAAATCATATCCTTTTTCGTACTTGCGTTCCTAACCGTTACCTTACTAAGCATCATCACTTTGCTGGTATCCAATTTGGTTTCATCAATAATACGCGAACGACTAATGAGTGTTTCTAATTGTGCAATTTTTGCTTCAAGATGCCCTTGGTCTTCCTTGGCAGCGTGATACTCTGCATTTTCACTTAAATCGCCTTTATCTCTTGCATCTGCTATTTGTTTGGAAATAAATGGGCGCTGAACATATTTCAGTTCATGCAATTCTTTGTTCATTTTCTCAAATCCGTCTTTTGAAACGTAGTTGATTTCTGTATTAACTTTTACCGGAGCTTTTGCCATCGTTTTGGTATAAAAACAGAGAAACGCCTCCTTACGGAAACGTTTCTCATTTAATTTGATTCAAATATAATTAATCTTTTTTATTTCCAAACAACATACGTAAACCAATGGTATGCACACCATTGAACACGCGGGTTGGTGCATAAGAATAGTCTATTCCTAATTTCAATCCTTCTTTGGTAAGTGGAAGCAACATCCCAAAACCACCGGCATATCCTAAATACTGTGAACGAAATTCATCATTAAAAATATCTTTTTGTAATCCAACCCCGCCACGAACCATAAATGTTTCTTTGTATGCATACTCTGCGCCCAAGGATGTGATATTTCCGGAGAAAGCATTATAGTTGAAATTACCGTTTAATGTAAGTTTATTATAATATGTATCGGAACCTTTCTTATCTAATCGAATATCGTAAGAAACGCCAATATGCATCAATGCAGGCAGGTTGAATTTTTCAGCATCATAATACGCTTTGCGATCAGCATCTGTTTGAGGATTTATTGAACGGAATGATAATCCTGATCCTGAATATTTCATGTCAGAGCCAATATTTCTAACCCCAATTCCAAAACGAAAATCTTCTTTCTTTAATTTATCTTTTGAATTTAATGCTGTTTGATACTGTACTCCAAATTCAAATCCTATACCTGTTGCCTTTGCATCTTGAACACCTTCTGATATTAACCTGATAAGTGCACCTGCAGTAATACTATTTGAAAATTGTTTGGCATATGCAAATCCTAAATTCACTACTTGTGGTGTAAAGGT
>CAYSBE010000063.1:8548-14908 GCA_964429245.1 uncultured Bifidobacteriaceae bacterium
TTAAGGGCAGATTAAAATAGCAAATCAATCTGCCCCATTTTATCAATTAGAATGTATCGTAATCTGCTGTTCTCATTATTCCAAACCATTTGATAATGCGCTCTTCTCCTAAGTCAGTTGCATTTACATGAATAAGATACATACCACTGGCAATTGGCACATTGGCATCGTTTTTAATATCCCATTCAATATAAGGCGCATTTGGATCATCTTTTCTGATGGTTCTTACTAAAGTACCATCAACAGTATAAATTCTAATCGTACAACGTGAAGGAAGATTCACAATTCTTACCCTAGATGACAATTGATTACCGGGATCTTCATATGCCGAATTTGCATAATATGGGTTAGGTACAACAGCCACATTATCCAACAATTTAACACCGGCTTCTTTTGAGATGGTTGGTGCTATACCTGTTGTCTTAAACGTATAGTACGGCATACTGTCGTTAATTGTTGAGCCATTAAATGCATGGATTGCATATGGTCTCTTAACCCTGATTCTTATTTTTGCTTCCGAAGGAATCAATCCTTCTTCGAGTGTTAACAAGCTTGACCCTTGTGAAAGATATGACATTGACGTCCACATAACTTGTGTAAATAACATACGCTTACGTGTTATATAAGTAGGACTAATTGCTGACTGAATTCCATTGCCACGGCAATCACAATTCATATCCATGATACAACGGGCATACCTGCATTCGTCATAGCGTGTTGGCATCAACGTGAATCCGGAAGGTCCACTACCAAGACTAATTTTTTTATTACTTCCTAATACATACACATAATGCTTACCACCATAAAGCGGTCTTGCAGAATTAAAATCTATTACACGTGATGTTGGATTCCAAATCATGTCACTACCATTTTCTAATGGCAAAGAAGAGTCTTCTCCAAAAATGATATTCAAGCGCTCGCCTGTTTCAACATTGTATGCATAACCCGGAAACCAACTCATTCCAGAATCTGCTACATAATTTGCAGCTTCAGGATTTGTGGGATCATTAATCGCTCCGGGATCGCCAACCTTTCTACCATATTTGTCAACTGATGCAGCCCTCCTAACATCATGTTTATCAACTAAACCTTGATTCAAAGAAGTATTTTCACCCATTTCAATCACAATGCAACGCGTCCATTTCGAGCGATCAGATGTATACACAATGTCAATGCCTTGCAAATCTGACAAGGTATTGTCTGTTCTGGCAGTTCCTGGTCCAAGAGCAGTGACTTGTCCAGGAGCTGAACCTGCTTGTAAATCCCAAGCAGGACCAAATGTTGGAAACTTGGTTGTTTCATTTGTTTTCCAACTTGCTGCCAAGGCATAAGGAGCCCATTTGGCAGAAATGATATTACTATATGCCCTGCGAGCATCTAATGCACCAGTACTAAAACCATAGTCATCTAGTTCTCCGTTGCTAAATGCTGGACTACGGGTTGCCCCTGTGCTTCCACTTCTAATCCAATTAAACTGTGGTGCCAATGTTTGATTTAGTGCATAAGGAATTTGTGAGAAATTCGCATCCTCATCTTTTATTCCATCCAACCATTCATTCGCAGGATTTGCAAACTGAACACTAGAGGTTAGGAATCCATTAGTAGGATCAGCATCACCCGACCCTGGTATCAAAGCTTGATTTATTTGAACCGATAAACCCCATTGAGGAAATATTTGCTCATTATTTACACCTATCACTTTAGATCCTCTTACAACTTCTCCTGTAGCCATATTCTTTAAAAACCAGTATGTTGCAGATGGAGAAAGCGTAGAATCTTTTTTCAAATTATTTGAAGTATCACGCATGTATAGGTGAAACTCTGTATCAGGCAATTTTACCGGATCAATCACCTTAACATTGATAGGTCCTTTACCGGCAACATAAGACCTAACAGCTGAAAAATAATTATTAGAAGGATTCATCAATTCTGAAATTGATTGGCTGGTTAATTCTAGTTCTTGGGCTCCATTTCCTATACCTTCAAGTTGGTTAATGATAAAACCATCACCATATGAGGCATTAATTTGAGCTCCGTCTTTATATCCTTCTCTTGGATGTGGTGTTGCTGAATAAACGCTCAATTCCCTTCTACCAATGGTTTTACGACCGGGCAAATATTGGGTTACATCATTTACACAATTTGAAGCATATGCGTATGACAATATGAGAAAGTGATAGTTCTTAAAGTTTACCAGTGTTTGGTCAGATCCTGTTTCAAACAAGTCTTTTGAGATTTCCAAAGAATGCTTAATGCCTTTGTCTTCTCCTTCAACCATGATTTTCTTAACATCCTCTTCCAAATTTGGGTCGTAAATTGAGTTTACTAAACGAGCTACCCCGTCTACGATATCATATTGAGCTACTAAGCGGGCTTCATCTTGGTTGTATAAATCACTTGGAATATTGGGGGTTTTAAGTTGAAATATTTGGTATCCTTGAAATTTAAATACAGTTCTATCTGTACATGGACCCGCAAACGTATCAACAAAACTTTCAACCACATCTGTATTAATCATATTAAGAATTAGACGGCTGTCTAATTCTACAACCTCCAATACCGGAGCATCTGGACCTGTTATGATGTTAAAGTTATTCTTGTATAAAGTAAATGCTTTGTCGCTTGCTTGTTTTAACAAGTTGAAAGAACCGGTTGCACCACCTGTAGATGACCTTGCCCAAATCACAGCAATTGTAACGTTGTTGCGGGCACCCGGTAGCAAGCTAAATGAACCTGCTGTTTGTAAAAATCTTCTGTCTGCTGGTGGATTTCCGGCTATACGCTCAGTCCAATTGGCTCGACCTGCAGGATCTGTAGATCCCGGAAACATAAAACTTGCAGTATCTGCTCCTCCTCTACCTTGACCACCATAAGTAATTGGTGCACCATCTTTCCAACGCCCATTCAAATATCCCCAAAAATGCTCAGGGCGAGTAGGATTGCCTTGTAATCCAAAATCATTGTTGTAGTATACAAACTTGGTAAGCCCAATTTCACTTCCATCAGGTCTTCTTGGTCCTTCAAAAAAGGTTACCCCCACGCTTGGCGGATTGAGCCCGTAACCAAAAGTTCCTTCATCATTATCATCACCATTATAGCAAATCCCTAAATTTCTAGGCACATCACACTCTACATAATCATCGGCATAATTTCCCAAATCTGGATCTACCCATTGCCCAAACACACAACTGTCAATCGTTTCATTACCCCTGTTAATTACAACAGTTCGGTAAAAAGTCATGTTGTTAATTTCATCATTTGTTGTGTAAGCAAAACAAGTTGTTTGTAACTCTAAACCAATTGGCAATCCTTCAGATTCAGTATGGATATTCCCTTTATCGTTGTAAATAACAAAAAGCATCATATCGGGAATATTTCTTGAATTATTCTGCTCAAACGATGGATAATCACCTTCTGAAGGCTCGTATATATTGTTGCCATTATTGTCAAAATAAGGTGCAAGATTTTGTTCTTCTCCTATAGCAGGATTACCCATTGGCCACTTAATAAATTCTTCACTAGGATCGGCCCATTTTGTTTCGTCTATCCTAAAGGCGTCAATTTCTTGCAGCGTAACTTTTGAAATGTAATCGAATTCTTTACAACGCTCTTCTGTTATGGATGCCGCTCCATTGGTAAGCGGACCAGGAAAATAATCATTTCCACTTTGCCGATAGGTTTGCGCTGCAATACGCAAATTACCCGCAGTAACACCACCAATCCATAAAGCACCTGCAAACATGGAGTGTTTTGCAACCTGTCCTGTTTGTACCTTTGGTATTTCATAACGGGCATTACTTAAGTTCCACCACATATCACCGCCATTAAGAATGGTAGTTCTCACGTTATTTAAATCCAAATCACGTTGCGCAGTTGCCGGACGACAACCAGCTTTTTGATACTGGCGATCTTTAGGTGGTTGTTTAGGATCATTGGGTGAACCTGCGTTTTGTCTTGCAAATGATGGTGCAACTTGTGTGCAAAGTAGAGCCAACAAAAATGTTGCCGGCAAAATTCTACTAAACCTATTTTTCATTTTCATCATACTTTTTAATTTTTTAGAAGTAAAGTGCTAAACCTAAACGGGTAATACGAGGAAGTGCAAAATTTGCAGGATCCACTACCCTTACATTGTACAAGTCAACAAGTGATTGTGCATTGGTTGCAGCATCTCTTTGAGCTTGTGCTTGAGATGATGTGATGTAGCCATCATCATAAGCAGAACCTGTATATCTGTATACGTTTAACACATTAATATTGTTAAATAAGTTTTGAACCCATAGGTAAACACGTAAACGGTATACTGTTGTTTTGCCATCCAATCTTTGATTTGTGAATAAGAAGTTTTTATCTACGTTCAAGTCAGCAAAAAACTGTGTTGGAAGACGGGCTCCGTTAATGGTTCCCTTTACTTGACTACGTGCAACAACACCCGGTTGTACTTCGGGTGTAGGAATGACTTGTTGCGTATATGGCCTACCTGATGTAGCATTGAAAATCATATTAAATCCTGCATTTTCAAATATTTTTTTACCTCCTACAATAGGGCCGTTGTAGTCTTTGCCATTCTTGTAATGGAAGTCAAAAATTCCTTTGATGGTATGGCGGGTATCAAAATTCATTGGGAAAATATTACGTTGATTTCCAAGTCCTGACTGTATTAATTGTGCGCTTTGTTGAGAGTTGGAACCTGTACCATCTGCAAATTGTAACATGTAATTAGCTGATAGGTTTACGTTTCCTAATTCTCTTAATTCATATTCTAACCTAACTGATTTTACTGTAGAGAAATCTAAGTTACTAAATGAATTGTATTCATTTGGCCAAGCTTGTGCAAATCTGAAAAGTGTAATCAAATTTCTGAATTCACGGTATGAGGCTATGATCCCAATTGCTGCATCTTGACCAATTTGTTGGCGGAATCCAACTTCATAATCAGTTACCTGAGTCATTTTCAGATCGGGATTGGCAATAACTCCATTCAAACGGTTTGGTAAGTAATAGTAATCATCAAACTGGGCGATATTACCTTCGGTTGGTCTTTGCGCAAGAACATCGTATGTCCCAAAAAGTTGTGATGTGGTAGAAATTGGGAAAGAGAACCAAATACGTGGTAAAAATTTCAAATCAGGTGTGTAGCCTACAAATGAATTCTGATCAGGTTGACGTTGACCTGCTTTTTGTAAATAAGGAATATTTTGGTTTAATGAGGTATTGATTCCCGCTTCTTGTGCATCACGCCATAGAGCGTTAGGGTCAGTAACCGGATTTCCATTTCTATCAAACCAATTGTTGCCTTGGCGGAACCCTGTTACTTGTAAGGTTGAACCTTTCTGCTCATGATCATTTACGTAAACTACGTAATCATCGCCAATTGAACTTGGAATTGCTGATTCACCAACTTTATTGGCAGCACCTCTTCTTACATCACCTGCAGTAAAAACAGGAGCCATAGAGTACGGATCTTTTAAAATGAGCTGATTTGCATCAAATCTTTCCATACGCAATCCCAACCTTACGATTAAGTCTTTAAATACAAACTTATCCTGAATCCATGCTGAGGTATAAATTGGTTGATATGCACCTAATAACCTTCTGCTTGGGTCATTTAAAAATTGTTCGATTGAAACTTTTCCATTAACACGTTTTCCTAAATGGTCATATCCGTTGTAACCAACAAATGAATTTCCATTGTTCAATAATTCATCTGCTGTGAACATATTCAACGAATACATGCTTGGGTCGTACATATTTGGATTAAGCCTGGTGGATTCATCAATCAAGTTTCCATTAGCATCTCGTGCACCCATAGCAACCAATTTATCACGTAAGTTCTTATCAAAATTACTTTGTGAAGAATAATCAACCCGGTCTTTAAACCAAACGGTATCCTGAAAAACACCATTCTGATCATATTTAACAATTGCTCTAGATGAATCAGGCCCTAAAATATGCGTATTAACCAATAAGCGCATCAATGACCAAAGTCCGTTTGCGCCCAATACATATTGTCTTCTAAATTGTTGCTCGTAAGTAAACCCAAATTGTAAATCATGTTTAGCTTTAGGTTTATTCTTTGGTGCAACCGATGCTTCACTCATTACATATAATGTGATAGCTTCATTATTAAATTTAGAATAACTGGCTCCTTGAAGTGTACCGGGGCTTGCCCATAAGTTAGAATAAATTCCTTGTGGCTGATCTCCATTTACTAAACCTCCTAAACCACGTAATTGGCTTATATTACTTACTCTTTGGCCTGATTGTCCAAAAAAATCATAAATCTGATTGGTATAATTTCCTCTGGTACGATTGTAATCAGCTTGCTGAAAGGTAAGTAAGGTATCAAAAGTTCCTACT
>CAYSBE010000064.1:0-14880 GCA_964429245.1 uncultured Bifidobacteriaceae bacterium
TATAACTCCAGCCAACTGCTCCCCTGATAATGGCTTGTCCTTCCACAACACTTACACCCGGCACACGGTTCAGTACATCACTCAATGTATTGGAATTGGTATTTGCAATCAAGTAGGGTTGAATAGATGTGATGGAAACCGCTTCAGTGGCAATTTTTCGTTCTTGCCTGCTGGCTGATATGACCACGCGATCAAGTTCGTTGCTTGTTTGTTCCAGTTCGCAAGTAATGCTTATGCGCTCATCATACCCAATGCGAACTTTTCGGGTATACAGTTTATAACCGGTTTTGCTTATTTCAATAGAGAAAGAACCCGGTTCCAACTCCAGTTTAAATATACCATTGCTGTCTGCAATTTCAAATGGCTTGCCATTCACTTTTATATTGGCAAATCCAATACCCAAGCCAGTTTGCTGGTCAATAGCTTTTCCATTTACTGTACTTTTTTGGGCATAGACACGTTGGAATGACCCTATCAAAATAACAAAAATACATAGGACAAAAATGGGCTTCACACACATTAAATTTATGTCACAATATAAAAAAAATAGCATACGATGCTTTCCAAATCTTGCCGCATCAATACTTTTGTGCAAGTTGTTAGAAAAAAAAGATGATGGAGTCTGAAATAAGGGGCAAAGAGAACATACATATTTATCTGTGGCTGATAAAAGACATCAGTTGGTTGCTTGGCTACAAATGGCTTGGCACTGCCATGATATTGCCTACATTGTTTTTGGCAGTCTATATATCGTACGTTACCCGAAAAAATCCACTTCAATTTTGGCCTAACTTAGCAGTATGTTGTTGGATTTCAGCCAATGTGATTTGGATGTTAGGGGAGTTTTACCTCTATGATTATAAGCCTATTTCAGCAATCTTTTTGTGATGGGGTTGCTGCTGATGTTGGTCTATTTTAACAGTTATGTAAAGTATAGGGGCGGCTTTGCTAAAAAATCATAGTCTGTTTTTGTAACATCAAAACAATTATTAACTTCGAGCGGTTAAAAAATAATTAATCCTAATAAGCACATAAATCAATATACGATGGATCAAATCAAGAATAAATTTTCAGAAAAAGTGCTCCCTCAGTTAGCCGAAATGAAGGAGTTTTTAAAACAAAACGGAGATCACACATTAGGAACTTACAATGTTGATGCGGTAGTTTCAGGCATGAAGGGCATGATCGGTTTGCTTACCGAAACATCACTTCTTGATGCTGAAGAAGGGATTCGTTTCAGGGGATACAGTATTCCTGAATTAAGCGAAAAACTACCACGACTAGAAGGAGCTGAAGTGCCTTTGCCTGAAGGATTATTTTACTTGATGTTGTTTGGCGAAATACCGACTTACGATGATATGTATGAAGTTGGAAGCAATTGGACCAAGCGTGCAGTGGTTCCCAACCACGTATTCGATGTAATTGATGCCTTCCCATTAGGTAGTCATCCAATGACACAATTTTCTGCCGCAATCATGGCGATGCAAACAGAATCGGAGTTTGCTCAAGCTTACCGCAACGGGGTAAACAAAAAAGAATATTGGGAATATGTGTTTGAAGATGCCATGAACCTAATTGCCCGTTTACCACGAGTGGCTGCTTATATTTATCGCAGAAACTATAAAGGGAATGTACATATCGAACCAAAACCAAAATTGGATTGGGCTGCAAACTTTGCCCACATGCTTGGCTATGGCGACAATGATGGATTCAAAGAATTGATGCGTTTATATATGGTAATCCATGCTGATCACGAAGGTGGAAATGTTTCGGCACATACTTGCCACTTGGTGGGCTCAGCGCTTAGCGATCCATACCTTGCATTTTCAGCAGCCATGAATGGTCTTGCAGGTCCACTTCACGGATTGGCAAACCAAGAAGTAATTCGTTGGGTACTTGAGTTGCAAAAAGAATTGGGTGGAGGCAAACCTAGTAAACAACAAATTGAAGACTATATAAATAAAACGATGGATGAGGGTAAGGTAGTACCAGGATATGGTCATGCGGTATTGCGTAAAACTGATCCTCGTTTCACTGCCCAAATGGAATTTGCCAAAGCGCATATGCCAACAGACGAATTGGTGAACATCGTTTGGGATGTATATGATATTGCACCACGTGTTTTAGGCGGAATCAAAAAAATTAAAAATCCTTGGCCAAACGTAGATGCCCATTCAGGGGCGTTGCTTGTACATTATGGTATGGTTGAGTATGATTTCTACACGGTTTTGTTTGGTGTTTCAAGGGCATTAGGCGTTCTTGCTTCACTTATTTGGGATCGCGCATTGGGATTGCCAATTGAACGTCCTAAATCCGTAACACTTGAATGGATTAAAGCCAATATTGAAAAATCAAAAGCATCTGCTTAAGTTGGTTAAACGACTCACATATTTATTCATCACAGCCGGCCTGATATTTTTTCATGTCGGCTGTGGTTTTTATTCCCATACCGGAGCATCTATACCTCCCGAGGCCAAAACATTTTCAGTGGCTACTTTTCCAAATTTTGCACCTATTGTTTCCCCTACACTCAGTCAGGTATTTACAGAAAAACTGAAGCAAAAGTTTATCAATGAAACCCAATTAAAGCTTGCCCAAGCGGATGGCGATTTACAATTTAGCGGAAAGATTTTAGAATACAGAACAGAGCCCGTGGGTGTGCAAGGCGATCAGCAAAATGCCGTAAACAGACTTACCATGGTTGCGGAGGTTACTTTTGAAAACCTTATTGATCCCAAGAAAAATTTTACCCAACGTTTTACCAATTTTGTTGATTTTCCGGCATCACAAAGTTTCTCATCTACAGAAACAGAACTCATATCAAAAGTAACGGATATGATGACTACTGATATTTTCAATAAAGCGGTTATCAATTGGTAGGATTTGTCTACCTACAATAAATCTATTAATAGCTCAGCTGATTGCTTATTGTTAAATAACTGTTGCAATACGTTTATACGCTCAGTTATCATTTCCTGTGTAAACGGTGTTTCTTTCAATAGCTCAATTTGCTTCCTAAAGTCATCTTTAGTTTCAGCTACATAACATAATTTCTCTACTCCGGTATTGCTAACCATACAGTTATTGGCAAGCACATGCCTGCCTTGATAGAGAACATTGATTAGTTTCAGCTTGATGCCGGTATCCTGAAACGTTGGGATGATATTGATATGGGCGTCCTTAATTTTCTTCGAAATTTCGTCAGTAGTTAATCCTTCCAACAGTGTTACATTGGGTGATACTTTAATTAGTTTACGCAATGTGTGTGAAGGAGCATTTCCTGCGATGATAAGTGGATACTCAATGTTATTAAACACATGTTGGACCAAAAATTTTGCAGCTTCATCATTTTCGCCAACCGAAAGATTTCCGTGGTAAAAGGCATAATCCCCCAGGCCATCTTTGCATGTAATATCACCATTGGCATGAAAAGGTGGGATATATTGTGTGTTTGGGAAAATGGGTTTCAGGTATTGATAGTCATTTGCAGAAATAGCCAGCACATAATCTGCACTGTGCAGTACAGGTTCAAATTTTTTTAGTTGCCGAGCTTCCCAATAGAAATATAATCGCTTCAATAAATTGCGTTCAACCTTAGCCAGTTTTTGATAATAATGGTGCTCAATATTATGCATGCGCACCATCTTTTTTCTGTTACGCAATTGAGGATGCTTAAGCAAAAGACAACTGTGTAATCCTTCGAACAAAATAGGAGAATTATCTTTAAGTAAATTATTTAGCAATTGCATATCGTTTCTGCTGCTTACAATATACGGCAGCGTGCTGCTGATGTGTTTACTGCGGTGATAGTAATGTACTTCGTTGCAAAACTCGAGCAAGGCATTGTCTTGTTTTCTTCCATATGCATAAGCATGCAGTGTAATGGAAATTCCGGCTTCGTAAAGTGATTTGATTTTATAAAACACATCAATGGCTCCACCATAATTGGGCGGATATGGATTGTCGAAACTAACGATGTGCAATTGTTTCATCATACAACGAAATAAGTACTTGTTTCTCGTTTTCCCAATTCAACTCTTTTGCCGCTTCAACACAATGTTTGGCAATTTGCATGTAATCATTTTCATTGATCAACCAATTATTACAGGCTTCTACAACTGAGGCCACATCATATGGAATCAGTTTAGCCACCTTATATGTATTGTTTAAAATAATGTATTCAGGGAACGCACTGCAAAGTTGTGGAATGCCTGCTTGAATATAGTTGAAGAATTTATTGCTAAGCGAATAGTAATAACTCAAGCTGTCGGCCTGCAATAAGTTGAGGCCAATAACTGCCGTTGAAGTTACTTTATGTAATGTATCAGCATCTAGGTAGCCTGTAAAGTTTACTCTTTCGGAAACGTTGAGTTTTTTTGCTAATGCAATTAATTCATGATACAAAGGTCCATTTCCTGCAATTATCAATTTGGCATCAATATGCTGCATGGATTCAATATACAATTCAAGTCCCCTTCCAATATTTAAATCTCCTTGATAAATCAATATTTTTTCATCCTTTGTTTTAGGTTCAATGTGTTTTTTGAAAGGCATATTTCTTACCACTTCAAAAGGTGTTTTATAATGGTTACTCAGTTGCTCTGACAGGGATTCAGAAACCGTGTAGCATCGCTCAGCCTGAGGAATACATAGTTTGCCAACCATATCCCAAATTGCTTTAACCTTACCACGATTAGCTACTTCTGGCACCTCGGTAAAAAATTCATGTGCATCGTATACAAATGGTCTGCTTTTGATAATTGCTACAAGGCAATTAGGTGCGATGGTATCCAAATCAATGGCACCATAAATATCAGTACGGGTAAACAGCAAAACAAAAAACAAACGGATATTGTATTCGGCATAGAATAAAAAACCGCGATTAAAGAAACATCGGATGCGCTTTTGTGAGTAGTTTGTAGAACCAAGTATTTTTGAATGTTTTAAACGCCTGCCAATAAGTGTGACTTGGTATCCATATTCAGCCAATGTAGAGCATATACGCATCATGCGCTGATCGTAGCACAAATCATTTGTTACCGTAAATGTAATATGCTTTTCTAACTTTTCCATTTCAGTTGCTTGGCTGTGTTGTAATGCAATTTATCATTATCAAGTAAAAAGGAAATGGTATCGGTAATTTCTGAAGACTTAAATTGTTTAATGGAGGCTGTAAGCTCCTTTACAGTAGGTGATTTCTCGGTGCAAATATTTTGTATCAGGCTTATCAGCAATTGAAATCTTTCTGATGTAAGCCCGGTTTTTTTTTGCGAGATACATATATCGCATACACCGCAATCGGTTCCGCCATATTCGTTAAAATATGCCACCAGTTTTTTGCTCCTACAAATAGCGATGTTCTCGGCATAGCCAATCATGGCAGTTAATTTTTCTATAGCTGTTTGTTTGCGTCCCTGCACTTGTTTTAATGTCACGCCTAATTCATCGGGTGGCACACGCCTGTCAACAAATCCAACTTGTGGCAATTCTTTTTGAGGTAAATATTCGAGCAGTTGAATTTGATGAAGTTTGTCGAGGTATTTCTTTATGATTTCATTTTTTGATTTTGATCTTTTTGCAAGCACATCTTCATCAATTCTTACATAGTTATCAAATAGTCCGGCATAACTTCTTAGCAACAGTTTTATAAACGGGTCGTAGGCCGGATGCTCAACCTGAAATTTGTAAAGTTCATTCATATTGGCAAGCATTCTTACCCGCGAAGGCTCATAGTAAGATTCAGTTAGTTGAATCAAGCTACATTGTTCCAATAACTTCAAACTGTTGTATGTTTCAATCGGTTTTAGTTTAAATTTCTCACACAAATCATTTAACTGCAAATCATGCGTACGGTCACTTACTTCGCCCAACGGAATGCTGTAGTAGTTGCAAATAGATTGATAGGTTTTTACCAATGTTTCTTTATCAGGATAGCTCAATTCAAGTTTTTCCAATGCTTGGTGTTTATCAGCAGCATTGTAAAGTAAAACACAGTATGAACGTTTTTCATCTCTTCCCGCTCGGCCTGCTTCCTGATAATAGGATTCAAGCGATTCGGGAGGTTCCATGTGGGCAACCAACCTTACATCGGGTTTGTCAATTCCCATTCCAAAAGCATTGGTGCATACCATAATTCGGATACGATTTTGAATCCAGTCTTCTTGTTTTTTATTTCTCAACTGGTGTGGTAGTCCGGCATGATAAAAATCTGCTTTGATATGATGGTTGATGAGTACCTGCGCAATTTCTTGTGTTTGTTTGCGGTTTCGCACATACACCAAGCCTGTTCCCGATACTTTATTGATAATATGAACCAGCCTGTTTAATTTATCTTCTGTTTCATTAATGACATAGGAAATATTGCTTCGCTCAAAACTTTTGATAAATACATTCTGCTTTTTGAAGCCTAATTTTTCTTGGATATCCGCAACAACTTTTGTGGTAGCACTAGCCGTAAGGGCTAGTACAGGAGTGCCTTTGGGAAGCAATTCACGTACTTCGGCTATTTGCAAGTATTCGGGCCTGAAGTCATAGCCCCATTGCGAAATGCAATGAGCTTCATCAATGGCCAATAAATTTACCTTCATTTGTTTTAGCCTTTCGCGAAACAAATCTGATTTTAGCCTTTCGGGCGAAACATACAAGAATTTAAAATCACCGTGTATGCAATTGTCAAGTGTGTAGTTTATTTCACGGTATGTCATTCCCGAGTAAACAGCCGCTGCTTTAATATCTTTCTGCAAAAGGTTTTCAACTTGGTCTTTCATCAACGCAATAAGCGGTGAAACCACGATACATATTCCATCTTTTGCCATAGCAGGCACCTGAAAGCAAATAGATTTTCCACCACCTGTAGGCAACAAAGCAAGCGTATCTTTTCCATCCAAAACAGAGAGAATAATATCTTCTTGAAGTGGGCGAAAAGTATCATACCCCCAGTATTGCTTAAGTATGTTAAAAATGGAAATCAATGAAAATATATTTAAATGATAATTCCATCTTTCATCACCAGTTTCCGATCGGCACGATTAGCAAGTGATTCGTTGTGGGTTACAATCACAAAGGTTTGTCCAAATTCGACCCGAAGTTTGAAAAATAAATCATGCAATTCTGCGGCATTTGCAGAGTCGAGATTGCCCGAAGGCTCATCTGCAAATACAACCGAAGGTTTATTAATCAATGCACGTGCGACAGCAATTCGTTGTTGCTCCCCACCCGACATTTCAGAAGGGCGGTGTTGCGCCCTTCCCGAAACATTTAAAAACTCCAGTAACTGCATAGCCCTGTTTTTTATTTCCGCATCGTTTCCATTGCCAATCCATCCCGGCATACACACATTTTCCAATGCCGTAAACTCGGGTAGTAAATGGTGAAACTGAAACACAAAACCAAGTTCTGCATTTCTAAAATCAGCCAATGCATTGCGGCTCAACGCATGCACCGCTTTGCCATTTATATGCAATTCTCCCGAATCAGCATTGTCAAGGGTTCCTAATATTTGCAATAAAGTTGTTTTACCGGCACCACTGGCACCTACCACTGATATAATTTCGCCCGATTGCACATCAAGGTTAATTCCTTTGAGAACCTGAAGGTTGCCGTAGGATTTATGTATATTTCTCGCTGTTATCATGTGGCCGTGAATATATTGTAAATAAAAGGATTTATTCCCTTTCATTATTAAAGAATAACCCTATTTTCGCACGCAAAATTTCTTAACAAAACATGAATATACATGAATATCAGGCCAAACAGATTTTAAAATCATTTGGCGTTGCGGTACAGGAAGGCATTGTTGCTGAAACTGCAGATCAGGCTCACGAAGCGGCCCTTAAACTTAAAGACCAGTTTGGAAGTGATTTTGTGGTTATAAAAGCACAAATACATGCCGGTGGTAGAGGAAAAGGAACCATTCAAGGAAAAGATCAACGTGGCGTAGCCGTGGCTAAAAATGCAGATAAAGCAAAAGAAATTGCCGGTAATATTTTGGGAGGCACGTTGGTTACCATTCAAACCGGTCCTAAAGGCAAATTGGTTAATAAAGTGTTGGTTGCTCAGGATGTATACTATCCGGGTGCAAACGAACCAAAAGAGTATTACATGAGTGTAATGCTTGATCGCTCACAAAGCAAAAACATTATTGTTTATTCTACCGAAGGTGGCATGGATATCGAGCACGTTGCGGAACATACACCTCATTTGATTCATAAAGAAACAATCGATCCGGTGGTTGGCTTACAAGCATTTCAGGCACGTAAAATAGCCTTCAATTTGGGATGCGAAGGCGAATCGTTTAAGCAAATGGTAAAATTTGTTACAGCACTTTATACCGCTTATGATAAATCGGATTCAGCCATGTTTGAAATTAATCCGGTACTAAAAACATCTGATGATAAAATCATTGCTGTGGATGGAAAAGTTGCGATTGATGACAGCGCTTTATACCGCCATGCTGATTATGCTGCCATGCGTGATGAAGCAGAAGAAGATCCAACAGAAGTAGAGGCAGGCAAATTTAACTTAAACTTCGTTAAACTGGATGGAAACGTTGGATGTATGGTAAACGGTGCGGGATTGGCAATGGCTACCATGGATATTATTAAATTGTCAGGTGGCGATCCGGCAAATTTTCTTGATGTAGGTGGTTCAGCAAATGCCACAACTGTAGAAGCCGGATTCCGTATTATCCTACAAGATCCAAATGTAAAAGCAATCCTGATTAATATTTTTGGAGGTATTGTTCGTTGCTACCGCGTAGCTCAGGGAGTGGTTGATGCCTACAAAACAATCGGAAATATTACGGTGCCAAATATAGGTCGTTAGCAGGGAACCAATGCAGAAGCTGCCAAAAAGCTAATTGACGAAAGTGGATTGAAAGTGTATTCGGCAATTGTACTTAAAGAAGCAGCTGACCTGGTTCAGCAAGCTGTAGCAGGTAAATTATAATAGCAATTTAAACCAACAAAACCATCAAACGCCTTTCAGTAATGAGAGGCGTTTTTTTTAGAAATGCCAACGCAATCCAATTTGGCAACTTGGATTGGAGTGCAAGCACTTTTATGTATATTCCCGCATGATTCTCGAACTTCATCCCAAGAATCCCAATCCACGCGACCTAAAGAAAGTAGTGGATATATTGCACAAAGACGGAGTGATCATTGTGCCTACCGATACCATTTATGCAATGGCTTGTAAATTGGATAGCAAGAAGGCAATTGATAAAATGACACGCATATCGGGAAAAAAATCAGAGAAAATTAATTTTTCGCTGTTGTGTGCTGATTTATCACATATCTCTGAGTACACAGCTGTGCTGGATAAGCAGCTTTTTAGGTTGGTTAAAAATAACTTGCCTGGTCCGTTTACCTTCATTTTACACGCCAATAAGCAAGTAACCAAGTGGTTTGATAGCAACAAGAAAACAATAGGTATTCGTGTTCCCGAAAATGTAATTGTACAAACCCTTGTTAAAGAACTGGGAATTCCACTTGTTGTTGCTACCATACATCATGATGATGAAATTGTGCAGTATATGACCGACCCTGAAGAGATACATGAAAAGTTTGAAAACCGTGTTGATTTGGTTATAGATGGCGGCCCCGGGGGAAATGAACCATCAACCATCATTGATTGCACCGATACAGAGCCCGTTATCATCAGAGAAGGTAAGGGTAAGTTGGTATAATCATTACATTTATAATACCCAGAAACAGTTGATGTATTACCTGATACCAAAGTAAAACTGCTTATGTAACTTTTGTGGCAAAACAGCACTTCTCGAATACGCACCTTTGTATCATTAAAATTACAATAAAATGCAAACAATAATAGATGTACGAACCCATGAAGAGTTTATGGGCGGACACGTAGCGGGAAGTATAAATATTCTGTTAAATGAATTACCAAATAGGTTGGATGAAATAAAAACCATGGAACAGCCCATCACACTATGCTGTATGAGCGGTGGAAGAAGTGCGCAGGCAACTGCATTTTTAGCCTCTCACGGTGTAAACTGCGAAAATGGAGGAAGTTGGTATGATGTAAATTATTTGGTTCAACAAGTAGCAGAACAAACAAAGTAAAATGATACAAGCAATAAAAAATTTACTTGGACTCGGTCCTAAAGTAGAAATGAAAGAGTTGATGGAACGTGGCGCAATGATTATTGACGTTCGCACAACTGGCGAATTTAAATCAGGTCATATTAAAGGTGCTGTAAATATTCCATTGCAAAGCCTGCAAAACAATTTATCGAAAATAAAGAAGGATAAACCCGTTATTACATGTTGTGCATCCGGTATGCGAAGCGCTTCTGCAAAAGGTATATTAAAATCAAATGGATATGATGCCTATAATGGTGGATCATGGACAGGACTAAAAAATAAAATCAGCTAATGAATCAGATACTTCAACGTGTGAAAACAGGATGGACATTTACCCGCGGATTATATGTAGTGATGGGTGTCGTCATTGTCATACAGGCAGCCTTGGCAGGTCAATGGGTAGGTATAGGTTTGGGCGTTTATTTCCTGTCGATGGGTGTTTTTGCATTTGGATGTGCAGGTGGCAATTGTGCCGTGCCTCCGATAAGAAATAATACTGCTCCCAACACAGTAGATGTTACCTATGAAGAAATAAAATAATACAGATATGACAAAAACCAATTCATTTTCAGAACTCATTCAATCAGACAAACCGGTATTGGTTGATTTTTTTGCTGAGTGGTGCGGACCATGCAAAATGATGAAGCCTATCTTGGAAGAGTTGAAACAAAGGGTAGGAGAGGATGCTACCATCGTAAAGATTGATGTAGATAAAAATCAGGCTTTGGCCTCATCATTACAAATACAAGGTGTACCCACGCTGATGCTGTTTAAAAATGGAGAAACCAAATGGCGCCAATCAGGTGTATTGCAGGCTGCTCAGCTCGAGCAAATAATTGCTCAGCATAAGTAGGTGTAAATCAAATTAGGGGTTATAAGAAATCGGTTATCCCAAATTGATAAATTTTATTCCAATTAAAATTTTACTCCCAATCCCACGTAAATTAGCCTACCATCAGCAGGTAACAAACCGGGACCCGGATATCCTCCGGCTCTACGTGTAAAATATGCAGTGTTGGCAATATTATTCACACCTGCATTAGCGTTTACAAATCTTCCTACTTTTATTGCTGCGCTAAAATCCCATATCATGTAAGATGGAATAATTCCGTTTTGGGCATTTGCAGAAGGTGTAAACGTATTTTTGGCATCTGAATAAGTTTCACTCACGTAACTATTTTGTATAGTTGCCGAAAATGTTTTTATTTTATATGTCATGCCTGTTCTTATAATTATCTGAGGTGCATTTTCAACCCATTTATTTGTTAGGTCCTCTTTCGCATCAGTGTTATTCCACTTTGTGTAGCGTGCATCCATTAGGCAGGTGGTATTGAAGATAGAAATATTTCCCCATTTGCTGTTAACTAAAAATGCAGTTGGTGTAAATTCTATATATGATTCAATACCTTTTGATACAGAAGTGCCAATGTTGGTACGGTAGTTTATATTGTTGCTTACCAAATATGTTCCTATGCGATTCTTATAGTCAAGATAAAAAATACCCACATCAAAATTCAAGTAGTTTCCAAAATTACCTCTATATCCTAAATCAATATTGTAACCTCTGGCGTCTTTTAAATTGGCATCAATACTATCAGTTGGTCTGTCAAGAGTCAAGTCAGTAAATAGCACCGGACGGTATGCCTGAGTAAAATTAGCATACACATTTGTTGAAGCAGAAGTTTTGTATTGTGTGCCAAATCCTAAAAGAGCAAAATTGCGTGTACTGCTTTGGTTGTTTGCTGTAGTTCCTGAGATTCCTGTTGATGTATTCTTAAGTTGTTCAAGTCGAACCCCCATTGTGAAACTTAAATGTTTATGAACCTGAAACAAATTTTCAGCAAAGAATGCAATATTTTCAGTAGTATAATTCAAGTCGCGGGAGCGTGTAGTTGATAATTCATTAAGAGAAAATTCTGTACCATTATCTCCATTGTTATTCCTGATTCGGTCTGTATTTCCACTGTAATACCGTGCACCCATAGAGAGGTATTGTTTTTGTTTTCCAGACATGTAACTCAGCAAATACCGTATTTCAGTTCCCCAATTTGTATATTTATCAATATCAATCTGGCGATTGGCATACTGACCGGTTGTTGAGTTGATGGAGTCAGGGATATTTATTGCAGACATAAATCCAATGCTATTCCGTTCACCGTATAGTCCGAATACTTTTACATTGATGTGCTGATTTTCAGAGATTTTGTAATCTGCTGTGATTGCAGGAATATTCCACTTTAACTCAAACCAATTTCGGCTACGTATAGAAGCCCTTGAGTCTATTTTAAATATACTATCCGTTGTCCCTCCAGGTTGATGGACCAATTGATTCATATACGAATATTCAAACTGAACTTTTAATCTTGAAGTAAATTGATATCCGAAATTTACAAATCCATTCCAGGTATTGTAGTCGTTATTGTTTCGCCATCCGTTGGATGTACGGTAGTTGATATTGGCATAGTAACTAAATTTCTTATAGTTACCGCCTATTGCATTAAAGGAACTGAACATGCCATAATTTCCAAGCGTTTGCATCGATTCAACTCCAAATTTCTTTCCACTGATAGACCGCTTTTTGATATAATTTACAACGCCACCAAATTGTGCTCCGTATTGTATTGATGCTGCACCCCGAATAATTTCTATACGCTCTAATGATTCTACAGTTGGGGTGTAGTAAGCTTCAGGATAACCGAATGGATCAGAGCTGATATCATATCCGTTTTGACGTGTATTAAATTCCCACATACGATTTGGGCTTAACCCACGCGCTGCGATACCCATTTGTACTCCGCTCCCATCACTTTCCCATATTTGTATACCAGGAACTTTAGCAAAAAGTTGGCGGCTATTATTTTGCGCAAGATTTGCCAATGATGTACTTAAACGAACCACCTCATTTTTTTTTGCGGTGTATATCACATTGTCTTTTACATCAGGCATTCGTTCTATTTGCTTATTAATGTATCGATCAGTAATGGCAACTTCTTTCAACTGAATGTTTCGTGCCATTGTGATGGTATCAAGATTTAGCGTTTCATCTTCTTTGCTGATGACAAATACACTTAGCAGCACGATTTGTCCACCAACTTCTGTCTTTAATTCATAATTACCAATGAGTAACCCTTCAAATTGGAATACACCACTTTTTTGTGTAATGGCCGATTTTCCATCACTGAGGTAGAGTGTTTGGCCCGATACCGCCACCCCGATATCGTTTTGTAACTTGCCAATAACCGTTGCAGCAAATGATGCCTGAATGAGTAGCGATGCCAGTAGCGAAAGGGAGAAGCGCATAATATATGTATTGCCCATAAAGATATTTTATGGGGCAAACATAGCTAAAATGGAATTAGTCTAAATAAAAATAGGATGATTTTTATCAGCTTTTTATGTTAATAAATTGTTTCCTATTCAATATCCCAGGTATCATAAAGCAGGTTGATAAACCTGTTTTCGTTTTTCTGCATATTTTCATCAGCCATTACAACTTCCATAGCAAAGCGGGTAATGGTGTGGCGTTCATCCGCAGTGCTGATGGTATAAAAATGTTGGGCAGTTTCGATGAAATGATTTTCGTGTTCTTCAGCAGGCAAAGCACGTAGGAATGCTTGTTCTTTTATTAGGTCAATATTGTCATTAAAGTGATCATTCAAATAATCAATCACAACATCATGTTCAGAGCCGTGTGCTGTGCCATCGGCAAGGGAAAGCAACATCAAAAGATGGAATCCGGCTTCTGTCTTGTTCATTTTCTTTATAAACTGGGTTTGCATAATCAAACGATTTATTGCGATAAAGGTAATAAGTTTTAAAAAAGATGCAATTAAAACTTGCACTAAAAAGTATGTTTGCGGAAGAAATAACACAATATGAGCAACGATTCTGAAAAATATGGATTTGGCACACGCGCCATTCATGCCGGACAAGATCCCGACCCAACAACAGGTGCAGTAATGACCCCGATTTACCAAACATCTACTTACTGGCAGGAAAGTCCAGGAAAGCATAAAGGATACGCTTACGCACGCGGAAAAAACCCTACCCGCACGGCTCTTGAAAAATGCCTTGCTTCGCTTGAAGGGGCAAAACATGGCTTGTGTTTTAGCAGTGGAATGGGTGCAACGGATGCGGTAATCAAACTGCTACGTCCTGGAGATGAAGTAATAACCGGAAACGACTTGTATGGCGGAACGTACCGTATGTTTACCAAGGTGTTTGCCAACTATGGTATTAAGTTCCATTTCATTGATTTGAATGACGCGCAGAATATCAGCAAGTATATAAATGCCAATACCAAACTTATTTGGATTGAAACGCCAACCAATCCCACCATGCAGGTTGTAGATATTGAAGCCTGTGCACAAATTGCAAAAGTTCATCATATCACGCTGGCCGTTGACAATACCTTTGCTTCGCCCTATTTGCAAAATCCACTTGCGTTGGGTGCCGATATTGTGATGCACAGTGTAACAAAGTATTTGGGCGGCCATAGCGATGTGATAATGGGAGCGTTGCTTACCAGCAACGATTCATTATATGAACAACTTGCATTTATTCACAACAGCTGTGGAGCCACACCGGGCCCTCAGGATAGTTTTCTGGTATTGCGCGGATTGAAAACATTGCACCTACGCATGAAAGCACATTGCGAAAACGGAAGAGAAATTGCCCATTTTCTGAAAAATCATCCGGCTATCGAAAAAGTATATTGGCCCGGTTTTACCGATCATCCCAATCACGATATCGCCAAAAAACAAATCCGCGATTTTGG
>CAYSBE010000065.1:0-14776 GCA_964429245.1 uncultured Bifidobacteriaceae bacterium
AGAACTAACCTATTTATATGCCGGTGGCACACCCTTTGCCATACACGAAAAAGAGGTAAATTGAGTAAGGTTGTTGAGATATCATACATTTTCTACACCATAAAACATTATCTTTAATTTTATTATATGTATATTCGAAGTGTGAAAAAACAAATAAAAATACATCTTGATTTTCATATCGATAAGCTAACAGATTCTATAAAAAATACCATATCAGGAGACAGTTTTCAAACAGAAGTACTTAGGCTTACAAAAACTGATTTACGGCAGTTGACAAAGAAAAATGGATGGAATTTTAACTGGGCAAAAGAATTAAGAGATAACTCAAAAGAAGTTTATAAACTCACCATTGTAAACAACCCTAACGTCATTCAAGGTCTTATTTGTTTAATTTTAAAGAATGATCATGTATATATTGAACTTCTGGAGAATGCCCCATTTAACTTAGGCAAAAATAAACTGTATGAAGGCGTTCCAGGCAACCTTGTAGCCTACGCTTGTAAAGTGGCATTTCAAAATGGATTTGAAGGTTTTGTTTCGTTTACTTCAAAAACAAAACTTATTGAGCATTATGAAAAAACACTAGGGGCATACCATTTCGGTAATCATTTGATGATTATTCAAACACATGCAGCACAAAAACTAGTTGACAAGTATTTTAAATCATAAAAATATGGCACATATAAAAGAACTTGATGGTATCGACTTTATTATAAAGAGCAAGCCGCTTACAAAAGATGAAGAAATAGCAATAAGTGCTTTCATAAAGGCATATAAAGCTAAACAGATTAAGAAGAAACCCATAGTAAAAGTAAATAGAATGCGGGGTATAAACAAAAAGAAAGTGAATGCTTAGTTTATGGATTTGTGTGGTACAGTTGTCCGTGAAAGTGACTACTTTTACCCATGTTATGTCTTTTTAGTTGCAATCCAAAACCACATAATCCACGCTGCCGTGCGACTCCTGTCGCGTGGTGTAGGAAATTAACCAAATTTAAGTTGTTTCAAATAAACCGATGAACACACTTACACATATAACACCTTAGGCAAACCGGCCGAGCTTAATCAACAAAATCTAAAATACACCATAGCATATGGCTTGGGCGAGCAGCGCATACATACCAAGCTATAAGAAAACACCAATTTGCAATATGAAACCTTTTAAATAAATTCGGCCAACATGGAAGTGCACAGCAATAGAGTATATATTTATCGTTATACAAGCAACACTAATTGTTACCGTAAGTTCCTTCACCCAATTGAACCTATAATACAAACATTAATCAATCGAATATGGAAAAAACATTTTTACTAATTTTAATTGTTGCCTTTTCAAAAAATCTTAATGGACAAATATCAAAAAAACAGTTGATTATTGGAGGGGTATTGAGCGGTAATTACTCATCAACAGATCAATTTTATCAAGAACTAGATCGGACTTTGAGAAGCGAAAAACAATATACACTTCATATTCCTGTTGGCTTGGGTTATTTTTTTATGAATAAATGGGCAGTGGGTATTCAGTGCAACTACCTGCGTAACCAAAGAGAAATAGTTTATGTTTTAGATCCAGATATAGTAAATTATAAAGGAATGATTAAGGAAGAATACAATCAATTTGGACTTGGTGTTTTTACCCGGTTTTATGTCTTACCCCAAAAGAATTCATTTAATATTTATTTATCGACAGGATATTCCTATCCAAAATTAACATACAATATTGAAGGTGTTGATTATTATAATAATGAGAGTAGCAGCTACCGATTGCACCAGTTTAATTTTAGCATTGCACCAGTTTATTTCATCAATAACCGCATTGCCATAGAATTTGTTATGTCTTACATCAATGAATCGGGCAAATATCGTGGATACATAAATTCCAACACATTTCTATTGGGCATTGGTTTGCAAGGACATTTTGGAAATCCTAAGCCTTAATTAATTTTTTAAAGTATACCCATTAACTATAATACTACAAACAAAAAATATGTACTCAAAATCAATGATGTGGCTCATAATGGCAGCTATATTTCCGCTAAAAAGTTTTTCGCAAATATTAAAAAATCAATGGGTATTCAATGGTGCTATCGGTGCACAGTATAATAAAAACAGCGATGTGTTTGAAATCAATACTCCTATTGGCGTAGGCTATTTCATTTTCAACAAATGTGCAGTTGGATTACAAGCATTTTATGGATATCGTAAAGGTTACACCTACAATTTTGGCTATGATTATAGCTTAGGTGTTATTCCATTTCCATATTCTAAAAAGAGCAATCAATATGCATTATCGCTCTTTAGCAGATATTATATAATGCCGGCATCCAATAAGTTCAATATTTTTATTGAAGGAGCATACGGTTATGGTAAGAATATTATAGATTCTGATATATTAATTTTAGATGAAACAATTAATATAACTGTATTTAGTGCTACAATTTCACCTGTTTATTTTATCAACAAGCATATTTCAGTAGATCTCAGGTTCAGTTATGGAAATCAAAAATACAGAGGCAACTCAAATTATGAAACACAATCATTATTGTATGGAATAGGCTTTCAATATTACCTGAAATAGTTTGATTAACTTGTCGTTCCCGATTTGTCAATACCCCCCGCTTCCGCGTGTCCCGATATCTACCGAAATGAAGTTCAGCGAAGCTAATCCTTTCCCCTCGCTACCGCGCGATTGCATCGCGTGGTAACTAGTATAGTATTAAGAAACAAATACAATCATTTATACATGATACTTCTTCATGACACAAAACGAAGATTAGCTTTTATAAGCAGCAAAACATTTCTGTTGCCGTGAGATATTTTATGTATCATTGTTTAGGCAATAAAAATACATATGCATTTTATAGACAATCTACTTGAGGTCAAAAAACCACGCGAAATATTGGCGCGGCTGCAGAGGGGAACAAAACCTTAGAACCATTAAACAAGAACATTGGCAGTTAATTATAGAGAAGGCCTTGGAAGATTATATTAAGCGTTTAAAAGTGCCTGCAGATGCAGTAAGATCAAACAATTAAATAAAATATATGCAAACAAATCAACTTATGCTGATTTTATGTTTAGCACTGCTGCACTTATGCAGCTTTACAAGTAAAGCGCAAGATACACTTGTACTAATTACTGGATATACCGTTAGCGCAATGGATATCAATGGCAAAGAGTTTAGCGTAGATGAATTGCTAATTACTGCCGGACAAAACGATCTTGAAGAAGCAAAGAAATATTTTGGCAAAGCAAGTGGAATTGAGTTGGCATCGTTTACAGTTGGTTTGGTTAGCGGTGCATTTGCAGGATATGCTGTTTATGGGTTAATTGTGGGTGATGATGTAAATACAAACGCGATATTATTGGCTGCTGGTGTGGGTATCTTTGCAATAGATTTATTTTATTTACACAAGCGCTATAACCTTAATTTTACTAAAGGTGTAATTGCATATAATGAAGCCATGTATCAAAAACGATTGCGTGCCAAAGTGGTAACAGAAACTGAATAATATGAGAGCATACCAATTCCAAAGGGATGAAATGATTCTAAACTCCGCTTACGCGGGTTCTGATAGCTATTGGGACCCTCGCGTGGTAAACTAACTTCTCGAGTCAGAGGGGAAGTGGAATCACAATACATTCTCAAAATCTCGAATTTCGTCCTCTCTATTTTTTATATTGAATCAATTTAAAAAATGTCAACAGACTATGATATAGCTGTTATTTACATGTAAATATTATTGTTTCTGCGGTTTATGCCCGTATATTGTATTATAATTTAATAATTATGTTATCCGCCAAAACCTATATCCACATTTTTAGCGTCTTAATTTTGTTGCAGACAATACCATCCTGCACTACTAAAAAACCGTCTGCTAAAGACAACTCTCAAAAGATGATTGCCCGTATGGAAGTGAAAGAACCGATTGAAGGAGTATGTGACCAACAAAACGTATTGGTACTGATGTCATTTTTTGGTGCGTACCAAGTAGAAGCAAAATCTCCCCTGACTAAGGCGCAGATTACCCAGGAACTTCAGGAAAAAGTTGATTTCTTGAAAAACAAATCCGACTACAATGACAAAGGCATGGTAAATCTGATAATAAACTGCAAGGGAGATTTGGTGCAATGTAAAATTGATAACAAAACAAAAAGTTCCGAACTGGACAGCCAGATTGTTGCAGTATTCTCAGGTCTCAAAAAATGGACTCCCGGAACCTATTCCGGTAAGCCAGTCGATTCTGTTTTGTTGTACAGCTTTGTTATTGAAAACGGCAAAATAAAGCTGAACTGATTACGTACTTATTGCATCAAGCACATCTGTCAGTACCATACGTGATAAGATAAATTCGCGAGTCAGAGGGGAAATTAAATTACAAAACTGTCTCAAAATCCTGTACTCAATCTCTCTAATCCCCTTCACTGGTCAAACAAAAGGCGTGATTCATTCCTTCATTATTTCACTTGTCTAGCCGAAGGCAGGATTCCTTCATTCCTCATCCGCCTCACGGTTGCTCCTGGTAATCTGGTTTTTCATCATCGGGGTTGGCATTCATCTCATGGCGTTCTCCCTTTTCATTCAAATCTTCCAGCGTCCAGCTATCGGTAGTGGTTGTTAGCAGCCAGCTGTTGCCCGATTTGCGAAATACCTGAACAGAAAGACCGAAAGTATCCAGAAACAAATCTTCCAGTTCTGAAATTTTCATATTGCCTTTGATGGTAAGCGTACCGCGGGTATCGGCTTTTCGTATGTTTTTAATCAGCACACCCGAATCGTACATGTCTTCGGCTCGGTATTGCTCATCACTGTCGAAGGTTTTGCTGAAAAAGTTTATTTTTAAGTAAGGGTAGCGGCTACGAAATGACTGTTGTATTTCGCCCACGGTTAGTTGTTCATCAATGTATAATTCCATATGTTTAATATATAGGGTAAAGATACCCTGTATGAGTTGCCAATAAAATGATATAAATCAGTTGAGTTAATGATTATTGTCAGCATACAAATTGCATGTCAAGGATATATTTGCCCAATACATTAATAGGATAATAATATGAAAGCAAACGAAATGAAAATGCCTGAGTTGCATAAACTGCACAATGAATGGATTAGTAAACTAAATTTTTATAAAGACGAATTGACTTCGTTGCAAAAACGCAATGAAGAGATAGCATCAAAGTATAATACATCACAAGTATTAGCAAATGTTGAACATTTCCAAAATCAGTTTATCATTCAGCGCAACGAAATGGATATTTTGGCGCATGACATTAAGATAGAAGAGCAGGAATTGCAGAAAAACTTCAACGACAACCCAACTGCTTGGGATCACCGCAAAACTGAGCATGGTAATATTCAAGAACGCATGGATGCGTTTGAAAAAATATTTAACGATATGCATGCCGAATTGAAAGCGTTTGCTGCAAAATACATGTAATCCGGTTTTCCGTTTTAAGGTATCAACCCCTTGCATTGCTACGTGGCAATCAGGGGGTTTTTTACTTGTATGAAGCGCAAATATTATGCATATAATTTTCATCATTTTCATAGTCAGCTAGTTTCAATAATAATTTGCTTCGTTATTCTAAGGGCATTTGCGTAAAATTGCCCCTTCGCTATGGTAAAAAAAGACATATTAATAGAAGCTTATACATTGATGTGTACAGCAAAAGCGATGGCAGAAACTTATGACGCCAACCGCAATATTTGCAAATACGTACACTCCACTTCGCGCGGGCACGAGGCCATTCAACTGGCTGTAGGTTTGCAATTGCAGCCTTACGATTATTGCTCGCCTTACTACCGCGATGAAAGCATTTTGTTGGGAATGGGGCTAAGCCCATATGAACTCATGCTACAACTTTTGGGTAAAGGCGAGGATCCTTTTTCGGGCGGTCGTACTTATTATGCACATCCAAGTCTTGATCGCGAAGGATTTCCTAAAATACCACATCAAAGCAGTGCTACCGGTATGCAAGCTATTCCTGCCACAGGCATGGCACATGGCATTGCCTACAAAGAGTCGATGGGGCTACAGGTAAAAGGAGAATACCCGGTGGTGGTGTGCTCATTTGGCGATGGCTCTATTACTGAAGGCGAAGTAGCTGAAGCGTTTCAGATGGCCGTACTCAAAGACCTTCCCATAATTTACTTGGTGCAGGATAATGACTGGGGCATCAGTGCCAGCGGTGATGAAATGCGTGCCATGGATGCCTACGAATATGCTGCGGGTTTTAAAGGCATGAAACGCATGCGTGTAGATGGCAGCGATTTTGTTGAATCATACGAAGGTATTGCCGAAGCCATTGATTTCGTGCGCAGAAAACGCAGGCCTATTTTGGTACATGCCAAAGTGCCGCTGCTCGGTCATCACACCTCAGGTGTGCGCAAAGAGTGGTACCGTGGCGATGATAACCTAGCCAAACACGCCAAAGACGATCCGATTTTTAAACTCAGAAAACTGTTGCTGAAAATAGGTGTGGACGAAACAGAATTAGATGAAATAGAAAAAGACACCGCCTATAAAGTTACACAACAATTTAACCAAGCCGTAGAGTCGGCCGACCCTGATACGGCAACACTTGAAGACCATATTTACGCACCAAGCGGGGCAACGGAAGAGCTAGGTGTAAGAACCCCTGAAGGCAAAGAACCAAGCGTGATGGTGGATGCAGCCTTGCATGCAGTGGATGAGTTGATGGCAAAGCATCCTGAATGTATGTTTTACGGACAGGATGTAGGTGCAAGATTAGGTGGGGTATTTCGCGAAGCAGCAACATTGGCTGCCAAATATGGCGATAACCGCGTATTCAACACGCCCATTCAAGAAGCCTATATTGTAGGCTCTACCGTAGGCATGAGTGCGGTAGGTGTAAAACCCATTGTTGAAATTCAGTTTGCCGACTATGTGTGGACAGGTGTAAACCAATTGGTGTGCGAAATTACCAAATCAAGCTATTTGACAATGGGTAAATATCCTGTGAGTGCCATCATACGTATTCCTATTGGTGCTTATGGAGGTGGCGGGCCCTATCACAGTGGCAGCATCGAATCAACTTTGCTTACGTTGAAGGGAATAAAAATAGCTTACCCAAGCAACGCAGCCGACATGAAAGGTCTAATGAAAGCAGCCTATTATGATGGCAACCCTGTAATCATGCTCGAACACAAAGGACTGTATTGGAGCAAAAATCCTGGAACAGAAGGAGCACGTTGCGTTGAACCTGATGCAGAATATATTTTACCATTCGGCAAAGCCAATATCGTACTGAAAGCTGATGACGAAGCAGTAGAAAATGGAGAAAGTTGCGCCATCATTACCTGGGGAATGGGTGTGTACTGGAGTACCCATGCAGCTAAAAAATTCAATGGCCGTGTAGAAGTACTTGACCTGCGCTCATTGCAACCATTGGATGAAGAAATGATTATGGCAACAGCTAAAAAACATGGTAAAGTATTAATTGTAACCGAAGAACCTTTGCTCAATTCATTTGCTGAAAGCCTTGCCGGACGCATTGGTCAGGAATGTTTCAGGAATCTGGATGCACCGGTATTTACCATTGGTGCCCGCAACACACCTGCAGTTCCACTCAATATGGCACTAGAGGCCGAGATGCTGCCCAATGCCGATAAAGTAGCTGCTAAGGTTGAGGAGTTGTTGAGTTACTAGAAAAAGCGAGAAGCTGAAACTTATTTTTTAAAAGGTTGAAACATTACCCGCGCGTATTGTTCGTATTCTTCCAGTATGTTTTTATCAATGTGAAATTGTTTTACGCTTGCTAAACTCAAGTTTGCTTGTGTTGTAATTTTATTCTTTTTCATCAAGAGTTTATAATGCATACATTGAATTTTTTCAGGTGATACAATCACAAACCATGCGTTTTGGTATGGATATTCCATATACGTTTCATCAAATTCAAAAAAGCCATTTGCCCTAAACTTCACTTCAAGGTAAAACAAGTCACCGTTTTTTTTACTTTGTACCACAAAGTCGGGCATAAAACGAAGTGCTTTACCGGTTTTAGTCTCTTTTTTGCGCACATCTTTACTTAAAATCGGATGCAGGCGCTCCAGCCCAAAATTGAATACATTGTAGCCGCTTTGTATAAACAAATCCTGCACCAGGTGCTCGGCCATGCGGCCTTTAAGGGTATTGAGGTTGAATGACATGGGCATTTTTAAAATTGTATAAAGGGAAATTTACTTCCAACTGTTGCTTCTTTACATACTATTTTGATGTTATTGAAGTGTACTTCAATTGGATATTTATTTGCGAAATACTCAATTATTATAGCGCATTTTTTCAGAGCCTTGTACAAGTCCTTATCTTTTACTATATGAGCAACTCCTTTCTCTTTATTCCTTTGTCCATCTGTGTCACTACATAAATATCGTGCTTTCCGACTCAGATTTTCTAAGCTACGATATGCAAGGCATATATCTTCTGGTAATTTAAATACTGATAAAGGCTCATCAAACCAGATAGCTTTACGAACTTCAGTATGTTTATTGTAGTGTATATCGCCCTCTTTAGCAAGGTAAGCGTCAACCAAATGTAAGGCAGTGTAAAAGCAAATCGTTATTTGCCAATCAATACTATTGGTTACTTTTGCATTGAGTTGTTCTAAAACGGAAAAGTTATGCTTGCTTTGTTTGATATGACTTTGGAAATCTGCCACAAAATTTTAGGAAATTTTAAGCTGTAAATCTTATTTGACGATAATGAGTAGGAATTGGTAAACCATCATTTATTTCTACAACAGTCGTATCTAATTTAATTCCCTTATCGCTAAATTTGCTATTAATTTTACCTTCTAATCTGTATAGCTCATTTTCTTCCTCCTCATTATTCACCTCGGCCCATACCAAAATTGTATTGCCGGATGAATGAAAAGCAAGTGAACCTGGCTTTATGTTTGAATGCAATATTCCCTTTATGTATTCTAGTAATAACTGTTTCTCAAATTTCTCTATTGCGGCATCCATATTGAGCTTAAACAGATCATCTGTATTTCCCGATGCCAAATTGTGATAAATTCTGCTAAGCTTTTCGTCCATTGTGCTGGTCTCAAGCATCATTTTATCTGAATTTAATTCATGTATTAGTAAATCAATAAATTCAGTAACAGAATCTTTTTTTGTATTGTCTGATGTAATTGGATTGTTGACCATCATGCACGCAATTAACAACATAATAGTCTAAATGACAATTATTAAGAAATTTGAGACGTATATTTTACTGTACATTTTAGCATGGAGTCGCTTATAGGATACTCATTCACTTGCAGAAATATAAAGTTTTAGCTTTCCCCCAAATCACCTTCGCATAACGTTCTTCTTCAAACAATAGTTCATACTTCTTTTGATACCTCACCACCTCACTTGCATTCCATTGATATATGATTTCATCTCGCTTTAAATATTGAATAAAATAACGGATGGTGAATGGGTGAAATAATATATGCTCTCGGTAAACCAGTTTATGGTAGTTTTCATTTAGCCAAAGCACCAGTTCTTTTTCCGCAGTAGTTGGTGGCGTTATTTTAGGAAAGGGTAGTAAATAATGACAGGCAATGAAGTTAATCGCATATACAATGTGTTGTGTCATTTCATGGCCCCAACGGTGGCTGTAATATCCCGGATAGTGCATATACCGCAACACATCTTCCAACTTGCATTTACCTAAAATAGTGAGCGCAAACGCATCGGGCATGATGGCTTTAAAATTGGTGAGCCATTGCTGAACCGCACGTTGTTTATCGCTCAGCCGTTCATCATCAACTATGAAGGTATCAATCATACACACAAAATAAATTTGATTGTATGTAATGTATGTGCGAAGTGAACACGTTTTTAATTATATATCCGCAAACGCACAATATTGCATTATTGAATCGACTTTATATATGCCTGTGTCTGTTCTGTTGCTTGTGTGTGTTGGGCTGTGCATTTTAGGTTTGGTCAGTTTTGTAACGCCATAGCACAAAATAAAAGCCCGCTTGCGCGAGCTTGGCTTACAGATTTCTCACTATAAGGGGGCTGCGTTAATTGCTTAACGCGGTGCAAGTATACAAACATTCAACTTTATTGCCTTTAAACTGACCTACTCATTCACCACCAAAAAGTAAATAGGCTGCAAAGGCAGCATGTTCTTTTGCTCATCTTTCATTTTGGGATTGTATTGAATCCATTTGCGTTCAATACAAATAAATTTTATTGTACGGTATTTTGCCGTACATTTGTATGAAAGTTAATTATTATGGAAACGTACGTAGGTAAAACAGAGCGCATAGAATTGCGTGTATCGGCCAGTGAAAAACGAATATTGAAACGGGCTCAAAAACTAAGTGGCGACAGGTCGTTTAGTAGTTTTATTATTCGCGTGGTAAAACAACAGGCCGAAGAAATTGTGGCAAAAAATGATAAAATCATAGCTACCGAAAACGATCGTAAAGCTTTTTTTGATGCAGTATTTGCTAGCACAACTCCCAATGAAAATCTGCTTGCAGCTGCTAAACGCTATCAATCTAAAATAACACGTAAGTGATTATCGCGGTTCTAGACAAAACACACAACAGATCGGCTTTTGCGTGCGAAGAGCCGGCACTTACACACTACCTACAAAAACAAGTGAGCCAGGATATGAAGAAGAAACTTGCAGTATGTTTTGTGGCAACTGATGACAAAAGCAATGTGATGGGCTACTACACACTAAGCAGCGAAAGCTTGGGCAGAGAGCAAATACCCGCAAAATATATAAACAAATTGCCGGCAAATTATCAGGCACCGGTTATTTTACTTGGCAGGCTGGCCCGCCACATCCATGCCAAAGGAACCGGTCTGGGCGAGCACCTGCTTATAGACGCTTTGTTTAGGTCATACACATTATCCGAAAATAGCATAGGTGCAATGGCTGTAGTAGTAGACCCCATAAATGAACATGCTGTTCGCTTTTATCACAAATACGGATTTATACAGCTACCGGATAGTGGGAAAATGTTTTTGCCCATGCACACTATCAAGCAAGTTATGTCATCCTACTCATTCACCCCCAGAAAGTAAATGGGCTGCAAAGGCAACATATTTTTTTGTTCGTCTTTCATTTTGGGGTAATACTGAATCCATAAATCAATGAACCTGTCGAAGTCAATTAACTCTACGTGCTGGCCTGTGGTGCGCGATTCGGTTTTTGCCGGATTTGAAAACTCACCACTGGTTACAAATATACCAACGTCTGATGACCGTTTCATCGTACCAACAAGCTTCTGAATATCCTCTGCGGGTATTTTGCTATCGGGGCGGTGTTTCACTTGCACTACCATGCGTGGTTGGCGCGTACCCAAAGGATCATTGTATGCAATAATATCAATGCCACCATCACGACCTTTGGCAGCAACGTGAGAAATATAGTAACCCATAGCTTCGAGCAAGGCTGCTACTAAATCCTGAAATTCGTATGGGTTTTTTGTTAATACAAAACTTCGTAAACCATCATATGCCTTTTCTTCATATTGCTCTATAAGCGCTTTTTGATTTTCTTCAATTACGATTTCCGTTACATCTTCTCCGATGTTGCCTTTAGGTAGTTCTGTTGGTTGGTTATTTTTCCATTCTTTGTAGGCATTGTCAATAGAATGTAGTAATTCCAATTCATTTAGCTTTGTTGCTTCTTCGCCTTCGGGAGTAATATTCCATGTGCCTTTGGTTTTTATTAAATAACCCGCTTTGATTAAACCAATGGTATAAAAATGTAAAATGGATTGCCAACGCACATAACCTGTTTTCTCATACCTGCTTTTAGCCCACTCATCAAGTGTTAATGTATCGTTCAGTTGAGCAATTACTTCAGAAGCGCGCATTGAGCCTCCGTTTTGCTTTAAAAGTTTTAGCGTTGCAAGTGTAGTTTTTGCTGCAAGTTGTTTGGATGGTGAAAGTTCTTTAGCCATATAAAATCTCTTTTTTTATGAAATTATCTCTTTTTCCTCTTCACCCCCGCAAGTAACCCTGCTGTATACTTCTCATATAACTCAAACAAAAACTCCATGCGTTTGGCTTCGCTGGCAAAGGGTGCGCTGCGGTAGCATTGGTCCACAGCTTTGTCCAGTTCCTGGTGGGCTTTTACCAATGCAGGTGGCATGGTTAGCGGGTCATACAAATCGGCCAGGCTGCTGTTGGGAAACTGCGCCCGCACATCCAACACTTTTTGTGCTGCCTGCTCCACCGCCTGTTTTTGCTTTTCTGTGGGGTTTTCAGGCCAGGGAAAGTTGTTGTAAACAATATCTTTTGAATAACGGAAATCACTTTTTAAACGGCCACACACCGTTTTTACCCAAGCCATGTGCATGGTGCTAGTTAGAATGCCGAAGTGGAATAATTCGTTGGTTGGTATAAGCAAACAACTATCCGATGCAATATATGAAGCATCAAACATTCCAATTGGAATAAACTGTCTGTTTTCTGATGAATGTCGAGGTATTAGTATGAAGCCTACACCTTTGGGTTGTGTAATTTGTGCAAACAAGTGAGGAATATTTGCAAGTTGCGGTCGTGACGATGCTTCTCTAATACGTTTGACATTTTCAACACGCTCAAGCACCATTTTACTCTTTCTTAGTTCACTAGGCTCAATTCCTTCTAGCCATAAGCACCATCTTATTTTACCATTTATAAATTCATTTGCTGAGAGTATCTGCTTAAAGTATTTTTCAGACTCAGGCTCGTTCCTAACAAATGAAATCTTTTCTTCATCAGTAAATAAATACTCACCACCATCAGCAGGCATATTTCCGAAATTCATTTCAGGCACATTACAAATCGGTTTTTGTCTGCGAACTATCAATACATTTTTGGAATCAACCAAATAGGGATTAATATTATTTGCTTCTATTTTTTGTGCATCACCGCTAATATCTTGATAATCGAAAATCAATTTTGTTTTACGATTAAAACTAGCAAAACCAACAATCACACAGTAAACAGCAGCATTTCCTTTAGCCTCATTGCTCCATTTGAATGTTCGATGTGTGAAGTTTATAATAGTATTGTATTTGAGTAGCTGATTCCAAAGTATAGATGGTTGTAGACCTTGTACTATAGAATTGGTAGAAACGAATGCTACTTCAGTATTTGTATTCTTAATAAGTTTTGCAGCTTTAATATACCAGCCAGTAACATAATCTAACTCACCAACATCTTTTGCTCCATCAAATGCAGAAATTAAATCTGCTTTTTGTTCTTTGTTCATTATTCGGGAACCCAAAAACGGAGGATTCCCTAAAATATAATCAAATCGGGCTTCACCTTTCTCCCACGGGTAGCTAACGATAATGCTTCCCCAATCAATCTGCAACGCATTTCCATGCACAATGGTAGCTGCTTTGCGCAGCGGTATGCGTGCCACATAATCGCCAAATGCGGTGCCTATGTGCATGTTCATCTGGTGGTCAATCAGCCACATGGCTACTTGTGCTATTTGTGCCGGAAACTCTTCGTACTCTATGCCATAAAATCGGTCTACATCTACCAATATCAGGTGCTCCAAATCGGTTACCTGTTGTGTACCGTATATTGCTTTTAACACATCCAACTCCAGCAAGCGCAACTCGCGGTAGGTTATCACCAAAAAATTTCCGCAACCACATGCGGGGTCTAAAAAGCGCAGGTTGGCCAGTTTTTCATGAAACTGTTTCAGCTTGTTCTTTTGTGTTTTTATTTTTTCAAACTCCTCATACAACTCATCCAAAAACAAAGGCTTTATCAGTTTCAGTATATTTTTTTCGCTGGTGTAGTGCGCCCCTAAGTTTCTGCGTTCTTTGGGGTTCATCACACTTTGAAACATGCTGCCAAAAATAGCAGGCGAAATTTTGCTCCAGTCAATATAACAGCAGTTGATTAATGCCGTGCGCATGGCACTATCAAAACTTGCCATTGGCAGCATTTCTTCAAACAACTTTCCGTTAATGTACGGGAATGCGGCTAAGTCTTCGTCTAAGTTTTTAAACCGTTTATCGGGTGGTGTATTCAATACCTGAAACAACTCCTGCAAGCGTGGTGCCAGGTCGCTACCATCTTTGTTGGTTCGGTGTTCAAGGTAATCCTGAAACTGCTGACGTTTGTATATGGAAGTATCTTCGGCAAACAAACAAAACAAAATACGCACCAAATACACCTCAAGCGGATGACCTTCGTATCCGATTTCTTTCAGCCGGTCATGCAGTTTTCCCATCAACTCAGCTGCTTTGATGTTGGCAGGGTCTTGCTCTTTATAAACTTTTTTGGTGTAGCCTAGTAAAAATCCAAAGTGCTCAATGTTTTTATAAAACTCATTGAGTGTAAACCTTTGCTCGGTTTGGTCTTCCATATCATACAATACGAATTGAGCAAAGTCGCTTACGAGTATCATACGAGGCAACTCGTGTTGGGGCAGGTTTTGGCAATAGGCTTTGGCTTGTTCAAATGCTTTTTGCAAATCTTTGCCACGGCTTTTCATTTCCACCAGCATTACACCTTTCCACAAAAGGTCGATGTAACCATCTTTGTCATCGAGTTTTTTTACGCGGTGTTCAAAGGTGGCAAACTTCCTTCGACTGATGTCGAACACTTGCAAAAAAGCCTCTAAAAAGGGTTTGGCTTCTGCATCTTCATTATGCGTATCGGCCCACTCGCGGCTAAAGGCGATGGCGCGTTGTCGTATTTCATTCCAGCTAATTGGCATAGCGGCAAGATAATTAAAAAAAGAAAATCACACTTTGAAAAAAGATAGGAGAGACGAGAATG
>CAYSBE010000066.1:0-14736 GCA_964429245.1 uncultured Bifidobacteriaceae bacterium
GGTTTTTAAATGATTGCAGATTGTTGCCGATAAATCAAATTGAATTTATGGAACAACCTTTCCCGTCAGCCAATAGCGAAGCGTATGTGCATGCAAAAAAACGCTCTCCTTTTCCGCTTATGGCTGATGAAAGTATTTGTGCCGATGCAGATTTTGATTTGCTATACCAACAGTTTGATGGCATTAATATGAAATTGATGAAAGCCGGTGGCTATATAAATGGGATTCGCTTGTTAACAGAAGCAAAAAAAAGAGGCATGAAAACCATGGTAGGCTGTATGGTTGAAACAACCTTAGGCATTTCATCTGCCATGTATTTGTGTGCAGGAGTTGATTACGTAGACCTGGATGGATTCTTAATTGTGAAAAACGAGCCGTACAAACTGCTGACTGAAAACAATGGCGTGCTATCAATTGCCTTACCGGCCTAATTGCTCCACTATATCACCTGCTATGATTGAACTTCTGTCTGCCGAAGCTTGATCTCCTGCTTTTCCGTGCATAAATACTCCTAGTATTGCCGCTTCTGTTTCTGAATAGCCCTGTGCAAGCAAAGATGCGATTACACCTGTGAGCACGTCCCCACTACCTGCAGTGGCCATTGCAGCATTTCCTGTACTGTTAAAATATACCTTGCCATCAGGAGTTGCAATAGAAGTGTGCATACCCTTTAGTACAACCACTACTTGATATTCCTGAGCAAACCGAATTTGCTTTTGCAAACGTTCATATGATGTCCTCGAAAAGCCTACCAAGCGATCAAATTCCTTAGGATGAGGAGTAATGACGCAATGGGCCGGAAACTTAAAATTGTTTCGAAATTCAGCTAACGAATCTGCTATTAAATTGATCCCATCAGCATCAATAACCAAAGGTTTATCTACCAATGTAAGCCAATATAGAAATGCTTTTTTAGTGAGTTCGTGTGTCCCCATTCCCGGACCAACTCCTATGGCATTATACGAATGAATATCTAAAGGAAATTTTCTTAGTTCATACAACTCATCATCTGTACTAACCATACATTCAGGTATCGCACTTTGCATAATGGTGTAGCCTACTTTAGGAACATATGCAGTTATCAATCCACAACCACTTCTTAGTGCAGCCCTCGACATCAAAACCATTGCTCCCAATTTTCCCCAACTTCCGCCAATTACTAAAGCATGTCCAAAAGTTCCTTTGTGCGCAAATTTTGGCCTAGATTTAACATGCACATCATTAATGTAAGTATATAAAGAATTAATAGAATCTAAATAACCAGCGCTTAAACCAATGGGTATAATTTCTACCTTTCCGCAATATTTTCCGGTGTCGGGCAATAAAAAAGAAAGCTTTGGAACCTCAAAAGTAAGTGTATAATCTGCCGCTACAACTGCTTGATTGGGTGTTGGCTCATAAAAATCGGCAAATAATCCCGATGGAATATCGATGGACACAACGGTGGCATTTTCATTGTTAATATAGCTAATCAATTCGGCATGCAGTCCCGTTACACGTTTATTTAATCCGGTACCAAATAGTGCATCAATAACCAATGTTCGATTTGTTAAAACGGGAAAATCGGAAACACTGTTTAAAAGTGTGATTTTATCACCCGTTTCGCTTACCCACCTCTTGCTGTTATGTTCGCAATCCAATGAACATTTGGAATCATCAATATGAAAAACACGTACAGAAAAACCTGTATGTTTAAGCAACCTGGCAATAGCAAACCCATCACCCCCATTATTTCCCGAACCACAAAAAACAAAAGTCTCTCCAAGCTTGGCATGGGAATGAATCCTTTTTATTGTTTCAATACAAGCTATTGAAGCACGTTCCATTAAATCAATGGAAGAAATAGGCTCATTATTTATCGTAAAATGATCCCATTCTCTTATTTGTTGTGCAGTTAGCAGCTTCATCTTGTATATTTGTGCCGTTTCACATGAGCAAAAGTACATTAAATATAACGAATAAGCGGGCCACCTATGAATTCAGCCTATTGCTCAGATTTAGTGCAGGTATTATGCTTACCGGTAGTGAAATCAAGTCAGTAAGAGCCGGAAATGTTAACCTTACCGATGCCTTTTGTTTTCTTAAAGATGATGAATTGTGGGTAAAAAACATGCATATCGGTCAGTACAAACAAGCAGCACATTACAATCATGAACCCCTTAGAAACAGAAAACTTCTGCTCAATAAATCTGAAATACGCAAATTAAAAAGCAAACTCAGAGAAAAAGGGCTCACCATAGTGCCCATTCGAATGTGGTTATCAGAAAGAGGCTATGCAAAGATAGAAATCGCTCTGGCACAAGGTAAAAAGACATTTGATAAAAGAGAAGACATTAAAAAAAGAGACAGTGAGCGGGATATGAAACGATCTGAAATTTGATTGTCATTAACTAATCAGATTTTAGAAGGAACTGTGGATTCCAACAATTCAATATAAATTTTACGTTAATGCGTATAAAAATGCAATTTTTTACCTTTTTTCGCACGGAACAAAAATTTAGAAACATTTAACAAAAACACATATGAACAAAGTTCAAGCACCAAAATCAGAAAACAAACTTCAAACCATGTTTGCATCTTTTGCAATCCCAGTATTGCTAGTAGTATCAGTTCTTATTTACTTTTTTGTATTGGGAAATCCAGACAATTTTGAAAATGGCGACATCAACGGACATCCTGTTCAAGATGGTGTAGGCCACGTTCTTGGATTGATTTACAAAGGCGGAATGATAGTACCTATCCTTATTTCATTGGTATTAATGAGTATCACCTTCTCTATTGAGCGTTTTCTTACCATCAACAAAGCTTCAGGAAAATCATCAGCTGAAGGATTTTTAAGAAAAGTAAAATCGCATCTAGCTTCCAATAATTTAGAAGCTGCCATTGCTGAGTGCGATAAACAACAAGGCTCTGTTGCCAATGTGGTAAAATCTACACTTCACAAATACAGAGAAATGGAACAAGCTACAGGTTTGGATAAAGACCAAAAGATTCTTGCTATTCAAAAAGAGTTGGAAGAATCAGTTCAGTTGGAATTGCCAATGCTTGAAAAAAACTTGGTAATTATTGCAACAATGGCATCGGTATCTACGCTTGTGGCTCTTTTAGGAACGGTTTTGGGTATGATCAAGGCGTTCTCGGCTCTTGCCAGTGCAGGTTCACCTGACTCGGTTGCTCTTGCAAACGGTATTTCTGAAGCCCTAATCAATACAGCTTTGGGCATCGGAAACTCAGCTATCGCCATTATCATGTACAACGTATTTACAACTAAAATTGATAAGATTACTTACACCATTGATGAAGCAGGCTTTTCTATAACACAACAGTTTGCTACTTCGCATAAATAATTTTGCGATAGTTTCTCTCATGGTTTAACAAGTAATTAAATTAATATGTCAAAAGTAAAAGTACCTCGTAAAAGCACATCGGTAGATATGACCGCCATGACAGACGTGGCGTTCCTATTGCTTACCTTTTTTATGCTTGCTACGAAGTTTAAGCCAGATGAACCTGTTATAGTTGACACCCCTTCTTCTATATCTGAAATCAAATTACCAGAAAGTGATATCATGTTACTGACAATCGACAAAGATGGAAGGGTATTTTTTGGCATTGACGGACAAGGAACACGTGAGGTTCTGTTAGATAAAATGGCGGTTAAATACAACATTCAATTTACCCCAGAAGAAAAAAAGGAGTTTTCTCTGATGTCAACATATGGTGGGTCAATTACCCAACTCAAACAATATCTTTCCTATTCTCCCGATAAACGCAAAGAGTTTGACAAGACTGCTACAGGAATACCCACAGACTCTTTAAATAACGAATTAGGAGATTGGATTTGGCAGGCACGTTTAGCAAACAACAATGTGAGGGTTGCTATAAAAGGCGATCAACAAACTCCAAACAAGGTTGTAAAACGCGTTGTAAGTACCTTGCAGGATAAAAAAGTAAATCGTTTTAACTTTATTACTGCAATGGAGCGTAATACTGAAGAATAATTAATGTTTAATAATAAACTAAAGAAATGGCAGAAATAGATGGCGGTGGCGGTGGTGGTAAACACAAAGGTGGCAAGAAAAGAGGCAAGAAACTTTCTACTCGGGTAGACTTTACCCCGATGGTAGATTTGGGTTTCCTTCTTATCACCTTTTTCATGCTTACCACCAGCATGAACAAGCCCCAAACAATGGAAATCAATATGCCTGTAAAAGAAGATGAGGTTAAACCTGAAGATGAGTCGAAAGTAAAAGCATCGCAGGCCATTACCCTTTTATTGGCAAAAAATGATAAAGTGGTTTACTATTTTATCAATGAAAAAACTGGAGAACCTGAACAACCTGTTGAAGAAACCTTTTCTAAAGATGGTATTCGCAAGGTGCTGATGGCTGAAAACAAGAAAAGAAATCCTCAGGTTGATTCAATCAAAATTTACAAACAACAACTCAATAGCGGTATCATTACTGAAGACGAATACAAGTCGCATGTATTTGATATCAAATCTAATAAAAATGCACTTATTGTAATCATTAAAGCATCGGACGATTCTAGATACAAAAATCTTGTAGATATACTTGATGAGATGCTAATTTGCAATATCGGTCGTTATGCTGTTGTTGATATTACGGATATTGAAATCGAAATGCTAAAATCTGTTAACCTTTAATCCAAATCAATATGTCATTAGGAAAAATAAACATATTTAATAACAATTGGGTTGACATGGTGTTTACTGGCCGTAACCAAAACTACGGAGCGTATGTACTTCGCAAGAAATCCAATGAATACACTACAAAAGGCGTCATATTTGCCATCTTGTTTTTCACACTGGCTATCTCAGCCCCAATGATTATAAATCTAATCAAAGGCTTGGTGCCAAAAGAAGCGGAGGATGTAAAAGTTACAGAAGTAACAACATTGGAAGAACCACCTCCAATTGACAAGAATCAACCGCCTCCGCCTCCTGCTGAGCCACCACCACCTTTAAAGTCGACAGTAAAATTTACCCCTCCTATTATCAAACCGGATGAAGAAGTTCCTGATGAGCCGCCTCCAATTCAAGACGAAATGAAAGACAAGGATGCAGGTGTAAAAACTGTTGAAGGTGATCCGGAAGGTGTTGATGAATCATTGGTTGAAGGAGATGGTTTAACCGGTGAAGCTGCGCCCGAAATTATGACATTTGCTGAGCAAATGCCTGAATTTGATGGCAACGTTGGAGAATACCTTGGACGCAATATCCAATACCCTTCATTGGCACGTGACAATGGTATTGAGGGGTTAATTGTTCTTCAATTTGTAGTGGGAAAAGATGGAAAGATTGATGACCAATCAATAACAGTTGTTAGTAAAAATAAACTTGGATGGGGATTGGAAGAAGAAGCGATACGTGTTGTAAAAGGAATGCCTGCATGGAAACCCGGTAAACAAAACGGAAATCCGGTGTATGTGAAGTGTACGCTTCCCATTCGTTTCAAATTAGACAACTAAATTTGATAACAGAACCAACAGAAAGAAACAAACGAAATAATCCAATAGCCACGATGTTGAAGTATTCCGGATTCATCATGGCTATTTTTTATTTTATGGCAGGGTTAAGTTTTATACTTTTACCTATATATAAAAATGTGGATGGAATAACCCGATATATCATAGCCTCATTACTCATTTTATATGGTATATTCAGATTTTACAGAACGTACAACACCATAAAAAACGAATAATATGAAATCACCTGTTAGCATTATTTATGTCTTTATCGTTTCCGCTTTCATCGTTGCTTGTGGAAATAAAAGTAGAGAGGTACAGGATACTACTACTAGTGGAACCATTACCATTGCAGCTGATGAATCGCTCTTCCCAATCATCGAGGCAGAGCGTGTAGCATTTGAATACATCTATCCCAAAGCCAAACTCAACATTATTTACACCAACGAAACCGATGCCATGCAGCTTGTTTGTAATGATTCGGCTCGTTTGGCTATTGTAACGCGTGAATTAAATATGGATGAAAAAGCAAGTTTTGATTTAGTGAAAATCAAACCGCGCTACACAGATATTGCTTATGATGCTATTGGGGTAATTGTAAATAATAACAATACTAAAACTGTATTTACCAAAGAACAATTAGGCGCTATATTAAGTGGCGAAATACAACAATGGAACCAACTTGATAAATCACTTCCGGCTCAACCCATTCAAGTAGTATTTGACAGCCCAAAATCAGGTGCGATAAGAATGTTAAAAGATTCTGTAATGAATGGAAAGGCATTGGGGAAAAATTGTTTCGCAGTCAATAGCAATCCGGAGGTTATAAAATATGTTTCTGAGAATAAAAATGCTATTGGTCTTATTGGTGTTGCTTGGATTAGCGATCAAGATGACAGCAGTTCTGTCAAATTTACGCAACAAATAAAAGTTTGTGAGCTGGTTCCCGAGCATCCTGAAACTGCTGAAGCTCCTGCTATGAAACCATTTCAGGCATACATTGCATTAAAACAATATCTCCTTTGGCGAAAAGTAATAATCGTAAGCAGAGAAACAAGAATGGGCTTAGGCACGGGCTTTGCTTCATACATTGCCAGTGACAAAGGCCAGCGAATTATTCTTAAGTCAGGATTGGTTCCGGCACTTGCACCAATAAGATTAGTTGAAATTAATAACAAACCATTAAATATCCAATAAACAAATGAAGCGCTCATCCATTAAAGTTACCCTGTTATTTCTTTTGCTTTCGCCTCTTGCATGGGCACAAACTTTACAGGAAGGACTTACCGCCATTGATTATGACAAATTTGAATTGGCCAAAACCATTTTCACCCAATTAACCCAAAAAGAACCTGCATCAGGAATTAATTATTACTATTTGGGAGTATCGAATATCAATTTATTCAAACCGGCTGAAGCAAAAGAGGCTTTCACAAAAGGTACGCAGGCAGAACCTACGCATCCTGCTAATTATGCAGGACTTGGAAGACTTTTGCTCAATGATGGTAAAAAAGTAGATGCAAAACTTCAATTTGATAAGGCATTGTCATTTAGCCGTACAAAAGATGGCAGGTATAAAGACTTGAATGCCATTATCTACGTTGCAGACAATATGATTGCGCCTGAGAACCCAATGATTGATGAAGCTGCACAATTAATCGATATTTCTATAGAGAACCCAAAACTCACCTACGATTTTTATATCACAGCTGGTGACGTGTATTTGGAAAAATATCCGGCTAATGCCGGCAAAGCTGCATCATTATATGAAAAAGCAATATCGCTTGAAAAAAGTAATCCCAAAGCTTACGTAAGGGTAAGTTTTATTTGGTTACGTGTGAAAAATGCTGATGCAACAAAAAATGAGTTGGAAAGAGCCATTAATATTAATCCTAATTATGCTCCTGCATTAAAAGCTCAAGCTGAATATTATTATCAAACAAGACAATTTGAACTCGCAAAAAAAACATACACCAAGTATCTCGAAAATTCAGAACCCTCAATAGCCAACAAACAACGCTTTGCACGTATATTGTTCCGTTCTCAGGACTGGGGTGCCGCAATATTCCTTATCAATGAAATACAAGCTATAGATAGTTCAGATGTATTTCTGTATAGACTTGCCGGTTATTCTTACTATGAATACGGTGCTGAAATAAAAGATAAGCTTGAAGCGCTTCCTTATTTCCAAAGGGGAATCACCGCATTAAACACATTTATCGAGAGAGTTCCAAATGATAAAATTGTTTCAAATGATTACGAATACCTTGGAAAACTAAATGCGCGCATTCCCGGGAATGATGGAATTGCCACTGAGTACATTGCTAAGGCTCTTGAATTGGATCCCAACAAAACTGAATTATACAGAGAAGCTGGAGACATTTATTATAAATTGAAAAAATTTGATGAAGCTGTAAAATATTTTGAGTCTTATATCAGCAAAACAGATAAAGTAACTTTAGTTGATTACCAAAAGTTGGGACTCTCTTCCTATTACAGCAAACAATACCTAAAATGTGATTCAGCATACATAAAAATTCTTGAACTTAAACCTGATTATGCTGATGGCTTCTACTGGAGAGGAACTGCAAATGCAGCAATTGATATAGACTTGAAAGATACGGTTGCAAAATACAATTACGAAAAATTTGTAACTTTGGCTTCTGCTACACCAGAAAAATCAAAGAGCAAACTAATAACAGCGTATGATTACTTAGGCGGATATGCGGTTCAAAAAGATAACAATAAGCTGGCTAAAGAATATTTTGAGAAAATTATAGCATTAGATCCCGAGAATCAACGGGCAAAAGATGTACTAAAACAACTCAAGTAGTTCTAAGAAACTAAAACAAAAAAAATCCGAACAGAAACTGCTCGGATTTTTTTTGACAAATTGGATTTATTTCAAATCACTTAAATCAAACGTATTCATAAATGCTGTGGTGAAGTTTCCTTTTTTGAAATCTTCATTTTGCATCAGTTTTATGTGCAACGGTATGGTTGTTTTCAAACCCGGACCTTCAATGATAAATTCACCAAGTGCACGCTCCATTTTTATAATTGCTTCTTCCCTTGTTTGTGCAAAAACAATCAGCTTTGCAATCATCGAATCGTAATTTGGAGGAATGGTATAGCCCGCATAAACGTGGGTATCTACACGCACTCCATTTCCACCTGGTTTGTGGAGGTATTCAATCTTACCCGGTGTTGGCCTAAAGTTGTTGGCAGGGTCTTCTGCATTGATTCGGCATTCGATTGCGTGTCGTTGCGGAAAATAATTTTTACCACTAATAGGCACACCTGCTGCTATCAATATCTGTTCTTTTACTAAATCGTAATTAATAACCTCTTCTGTAACCGGATGCTCCACCTGAATACGCGTATTCATTTCCATGAAATAAAAATTACGGTGCTTATCAACCAAAAATTCGATTGTTCCGAGTCCTTCATAATTGATTGACTTGGCACCTGCAACTGCTGCGGCTCCCATTTTTTCGCGCAGCTCGGGAGTAATAAACGGAGATGGTGCTTCTTCAACAAGTTTCTGGTGCCTGCGTTGTATAGAGCAATCACGCTCACTCAAGTGGCATACATTTCCATATTGATCGCCTGCTAATTGTATTTCTATATGCCTTGGCTCTTCTACATATTTTTCCATGTAAATGCCATCATTTCCAAATGCAGCTTTGGCTTCTTGTTTGGCACTGTCCCAATTGTATTCAAATTCATCATCTTTCCAGATAATACGCATACCACGACCTCCACCACCTGCGGTAGCTTTAATAATAACCGGATAACCAATTTCTTTGGCTAATTTAATTCCTTCCTCAGCACTTTCAATCAGTCCATCCGATCCGGGAATAACAGGAACTCCTGCCCTTTTCATTGTGTCCTTGGCACTGGCTTTGTCTCCCATTGAATTGATCATTTCAGGACTGGCTCCAATAAATTTTATCCCGTGGTCTTTACACACTTGCGAGAATTTTGCATTCTCTGACAAAAAACCGTACCCTGGATGAATTGCATCTGCATTTGTAATTTCTGCAGCCGCAATAATGCTAGCCATATTTAAGTATGACTGAGGAGAAGGCGCTGGTCCTATGCATACGGCTTCATCAGCAAATCTCACATGTAGGCTTTCCTTATCTGCGGTGGAGTATACTGCAACTGTTTTAATACCCATTTCTTTTGCAGTACGAATAATACGAAGGGCAATCTCTCCACGATTTGCTATCAGCAATTTTTTAAACATACGTAGTGTTATAAATGGTGTATAATCAAAACAGGCGAATGAATCATTCACCGGTTCGTATTTTATTTACAAAAATTAATTTGGCTCAACTAAAAATAACGGTTGATCATACTCCACAGGTGAAGCATTATCAACCAAAATCTTTACTATTTTTCCTGAAACTTCTGCTTCTATTTCGTTGAACAACTTCATTGCTTCTACAATGCATATAACCTTGCCTGGTTTTACATCATCTCCAATTTGTACAAACGCAGGCTTGTCGGGTGAGGATGACTTATAAAATGTACCAATCATTGGCGATTTGATGGTAATCAAGTTAGTGCCTGAAATGGTTTCTGCTTTTGAAACAGGAGCTTCCATCTTCTCTGTATGAATTGGAGCTGAAGCGGGCTGCATGGCAGGCACAACGGATGTTTGAACATACGTTGGTTGGCTATGCTGAACCAACATTGACCTATCTTCAGTCTTCTTTATGGAGATTTTGAAATCGCCACGTTCTACATCAACTTCAGAAACACCTGCTTCTGAAACGAGTTTAATTAATTCTTTTATTTCTTTTAGTTCCATAAATCAATGGATTATTGTTAGATGCAATGTATGTAATTTTTGTAATGCTGTATCCTTAAATGAAATTTAATTTTATTCTAAAAGTTGAGGGGCTGAAGCGCCATCATAGGCCCATTTTATATAAACAGCTCCCCAAGTAAATCCACCGCCAAAAGCCGCTAAGACTAAGTTGTCTCCTTTTTTTAGTTTTTTCTCATATTCCCATAGCAATAAAGGCAAAGTGCCATTGGTGGTGTTCCCAAAATGGTCAATATTTATCATTACCTTTTCTTTTGATAAACCCATGCGGTCGGCAGTAGCATCAATAATTCGCAAATTAGCCTGATGTGGCACTAACCATGATACATCCTCAGATTTGAGGTTGTTTCTTTCCATAATTTGTGCTGATACATCAGCCATGCCTGTGACAGCAAATTTAAATACTGATTTCCCATCTTGAAAAACGTAATGCTCTTTGGCATCAACGGTTTCGTGACTAGGTGGTTTTAAAGAGCCACCTGCTTTTTGGTGTAAAAATTGACGGCCTTGTCCGTCAATCTTCAGTACACTATCCATTATACCTGCCTCTTCTGTTGTGGGTTCTAATAACACACAACCCAATCCATCTCCAAAAATGATACACGTATTGCGGTCGGTATAATCAATAATGGCAGACATTTTATCACCACCAACAACCAATACATTTTTATATTGACCTGACTCTATAAACTTAGATCCAGTTTCCAGTGAAAATAAGAATCCTGAACATGCGGCTGCAAGATCAAATCCCCAAGCATTTTTAGCACCTATTTTATCTGCCAAAATACAGGCTGTTGAAGGAAAAATCATATCGCCTGTTACGGTTGCAAAAATAATTAACTCAAGGTCGTTAGCTGTAATCCCTCTTTTCTTAAGCAACCCGTTTACTGCTTCTACAGCCATATCTGAAGGAGCCAACCCATCTTTCAGAATTCTTCGCTCTTTTATTCCGGTTCGGGAAGTTATCCATTCATCATTGGTATCAACCATCTTTTCAAGATCTGCATTTGAAAGCACATCTGGTGGAACATATCCATTTACACAGGTAATTGCAGCTCTAATTTTTGACATGTTGACTAATAATTACTGAACAGGTAATACTAAATTTTTAAATGATTCCTTTATAATCTCGCATAAATGTGTTTTAACCACGTTTTCAGCAGATAGAATCATATTCTTAAACGCTTTTGCATTAGATATCCCATGACCTATAATTACAGGGGCATTCACACCAAGAATTGGAGTTCCGCCATAATTTTCATAATTCATGGTATCAAAATATTCATCATTTATTCCACGCTTTTTCATTACGTAATAAATGGCTTCGTATGCTTTTAGGATTACGTTTCCAACAAATCCTTCACATACATATACATCTGCTTTATCTGAAAGCAAATCACGCCCTTCTACGTTTCCAACAAAATTAATATCTGTTGATTCTGCCATAATCCGATGGGTTGCAATGGTAATCAAATTGCCTTTTTCAGGCTCTTCACCAACACTCATCAATCCTACCCGTGGCGATTCCACACCCATGGAATGTTTCATCATCAGTGAGCCTAAAACAGAAAATTGATACAGCACATCCGGCTTGCAATCTGCATTTGCCCCTACATCTAATAACAGTCCCATTTTCCCATTTGGTTTTGGAACAATGGTGGTGATACATGGACGAATAACGCCTTCTATTGGTTTGATAGAAAACATGGAACCCACCAACATGGCTCCGGTATTTCCAGCACTAACGAATGCATCAATCTTTTTATTTGCAAGTAAGTAAAAGCCTACAGCTATGCTTGAATCTTTCTTTTGGGAAATAGCTTTTGTTGGGTGCTCTCCCATTCCGATAACCTCGGTTGTGTGAACAAATTCAAATTTTGAGGCATCAACTTGGTGTGCAGCAAGCTCTTCTCTGGCAGCTTGTTCATCACCAATTAAAACGATGGTGGTTTCTGGCCCAACTTCTGAAAGTGCCTGTATGGCCCCCAGAATTGCTTGTTTTGGAGCAAAATCGCCACCCATAATGTCAAATCCTATTTTCATATAGTCTTTTAAGGTTTATGTGTGAAATATTCGGGGCAAATTATGAAAAAAATCGATTGCACAATAAAGTAATTCAAACCTCTATTGCACAATCGATTGATTAAATAAGCTACTCAGTGCTTATATATCTTTCTTCATTTCAGGGAAAACATGTTTTCCTCTGTAAAATCCGTCAGCCGTAACTCTGTGACGCAGGTGTGTTTCTCCTGATGTTACGTCAACTGAAAGGGTTGGAGCTGCTCCTTTGTAGTGTGTCCTTCTCTTGTCTCTGCGAGAATTAGACATTTTTCGTTTTGGATTAGGCATATGCGTTTAAATTAATCTGTGTTTATTATTTTTTAAAAAATGCTTTTAGTTTTTCCCATCTGGGGTCATTTTCTTTTATTTCCTCATTTGGGTTGTTGTTTTCATTGCTATTGTTATCCATTTGGCAGACCAATCCTGCCTCTTCACATGTTTTCCGAATCGGTAATGAAAGTATTATGGTATCGTATAACAATTGTGAAACATCAAACTGAATTGTTTGCGGGGATACGTAAATAATCTCATCATCATCGTACCTTTCAAACTCTGAAAGCTTGATAATGAGAACCGTTTCTTTACTTACTGGATAGTCAATTTCTTTCAAACAACGATCGCAGGCTGTTTTCAGCTTGCACTCCAATTGAAAAGTGAGTTCATACATGTTTGAACCTTTTTGCAGGATAAGTTGTGCATTTCCTGTAAGCGGGTAGCTTTGGGTATTTCCCGAAAGCGTTTCAATCAATGCCGTATTCAACTCAAAATCAAATTCATTTTGTCCGTCAACCAGCTTATTGAATTCAATGATATAGTCTTTTGGCTTGAACACTTTTTCCAACTAAAGCCCGCAAAAATATAGAATTAGGTTGGAAAAATGAGCATGTAGAGTAAATATTTTCAAATAATATCAAATGACCGTGCAATATATTTTGATAGGCTTGGCAAAAATCGCCATTTAACCAATATATTTGAGCATCATAAAATTGAATATACTTTAACAGAAATGATAGACGAATCAAGCAAAAGTGCCTTTTCCGAATTGGTAAAACAAGCCGGACTTCAGCCACGTGAAGCTTTGGCCGAAATTAAAAAGCCTCACCAATCACTTACCATAGGAGTACCCAAAGAAACCATTTTGCAGGAGCATCGGGTTGCATTAACGCCCTCATCTGTAAATTTATTGATTAACAATGGAAATGATGTGCTTATTGAAACGGGGGCCGGAAAATTTGCACATTTCAGCGACAAAGAATACAGCGAAGCCGGAGCCAGAATTTGCTACAGCAAAGAAGATGTTTTTAAAAGCGATATCATTGTAAAGGTTGAACCACCTGAGGTTGAAGAAATACAAATGCTATCATCAAACCAATTGCTGATTTCTGCCATTCAACTTGCTAACAAAAATAATGCATACATCAAAGCATTGATGGAGAAAAAACTAACAGCTATTGCATTTGAGTTTTTGCAATCGGAAGATAATATCTATCCAATAGTAAGGAGTATGAGTGAAATTGCCGGTACCAGTGCGATTTCAGTGGCATCTGAATATTTAAGCAGCAATAATGGCGGGAAAGGCGAAATGCTAGGTGGTGTTACTGGAATCCCTCCCACAGAAATCGTAATTATTGGGGCTGGCACTGTTGGCGAATATGCTGCTCGTGCGGCTTTAGGTGTTGGTGCAAGTGTGAAGGTATTTGATAACTCGCTAGAGAAACTACGTAGGTTACAAAATAATTTGGGTGTAAAAATTTTCACCTCACTTATTCATCCCAAAATATTGAATAAGGCAATGTTGACAGCTGATGTGGCCATTGGTTGCCTTTGGAGCGAAGAAGGTCGTTGTCCGTGTGTGGTCACAGAAGAAACAGTAAGTGAAATGAAACCCAAATCCGTAATTATTGATATTTTCATCGATCAAGGGGGATGTTTTGAAACTTCGGAAATTACCACGCATGATAAACCAATTTTCATCAAACATGATGTTATTCATTATTGCGTGCCCAATATTGCATCCCGAGTTAGCCGCACTGCCAGTTATGCGCTAAGCAATGTCCTCACTCCTATTTTATTAGAGATATCAGAAGAAGGTGGCATTACCAATTATATTTGGGCAAAACCCGAAGCCCGTCATGGAGTTTATATTTATAAAGGAAGCCTCACCAATAAACATATTGGCAAACGGCTAAATATTTACAGCAAGGACATTGATTTGTTACTGGCCGCAAGGGCGTAGATGTCAATAAATCATTTTGCATAAAAAAAGGCCCTGAAAATCAGGACCTTTCTGCGGTGCGGACGGGACTCGAACCCGCGACCCCGTGCGTGACAGGCACGTATTCTAACCAACT
>CAYSBE010000067.1:0-14661 GCA_964429245.1 uncultured Bifidobacteriaceae bacterium
CCTTCTACCACAGGTAAACTGTAGTGTGAATCGGAGGAAACATCTCCATGTCCCGGAAAATGTTTGGCACTAGCCATGACACCCATTTCCTGCATTCCTTTGGTGTATTGTATTCCTAATCGGGTAACCCAGTTTCGGTTTTCCCCAAATGAACGGTCGTTTATTACAGGATTTTTCGGGTTATTATTTATATCAACAACAGGTGCAAAATTGAAATGTATACCCATGCGTTTACACTGCTGTCCAATTACTTTTCCAAATTCATACACAAGTTCTTCATTTTGTGCCGCACCCATCACAATTTGTCGCGGAAATACAGGCGTGCTATCAAGCCTCATCGATAAACCCCATTCTCCATCAATACCAATCATTAGCGGAACTTTGCTTATTGATTGGTAATAATTGGTTAGGGCAGCTTGCTTCGTAGGTGTGCCTTTAAAAAAAATAATTCCGCCAACGCCTATTTCGTTTACATGGCAAGTAATATCCTTGATATGTGTTGAGTCTCTTCCCGACCAAGAAGCTATCATCATGAGTTGTGCAATGCGCTGGTTTGGCGACATAGACTCATACACAGAATCAACCCATGGATTTGAATCCTTCCAAGCCATTGTACCCTGAGCACGCAACACATGATTTGAAATGAAAGGGATAGCTAATAAAATAAAAATGCTGAGTCGTTTATTCACAATGTACGAAACGTATAACGTGCAAAAAACGTGATTTTATGTGGCTTGAAGAATTTTAATTGAAATGGTTTTGCACACTGATGCGTTCATATTAGTACAATTGTTTTGTAGCATGTATCTTGCAGGCGATGTCGGATATCATAAAACTTTTGCCGGAACATGTAGCCAATCAAATTGCCGCAGGCGAGGTGATACAGCGCCCCGCCTCTGTGGTTAAGGAATTGCTCGACAATGCCATAGATGCACAAAGCACATCCATCAAACTAATTGTTCGCGAAGGTGGTAAATCGCTTATTCATGTAATTGATAACGGTGCGGGCATGTCGGCAACAGATGCACGAATGTGTTGGGAAAGGCATGCTACGTCAAAAATCAGCAAAGCTGAAGATATTTTTCAGGTAAAAACCATGGGTTTTCGTGGCGAGGCTCTGGCCTCAATCGCATCAGTAGCTATGGTAGAACTTCGAACCAAACGACCTCAGGATAAATCAGGAACCTGCATCATCATTGAAGGTACAGAAGTAAAAAGCCAGGAACCTATTGGCGTTGCAGAGGGCACCAGTATCTTGGTGAAAAACCTTTTTTATAATATTCCCGCACGTAGAAATTTTTTGAAAAGTGATGCCGTTGAAATGCGTCATATCATTGATGAGTTTACCCGTGCAGCACTTGCCAATCCAATGATTGAGATGAGTTTGTACAACAACGAAAACGATGTGTACAAACTTTCTGCCACAACCCATGCACAGCGAATTACCGATATGTTCAAACATAAATTGAATGAGCATTTCATCGAACTAAATGAACAAACGACTATCGTAAAACTACACGCTTTTATAGGTAAACCCGAATTTGCCAAGCGTACCCGTGGCGAACAATTCATTTTCGTTAACAACCGTTTTATAAAAGATGCCTATCTAAATCATGCTGTATACAGTTGCTATGAAAACCTGATTAACAAAGAGCAATTTCCTTTCTATATCCTTTTCTTGGAAGTGGAGCCAACAGCTATTGATATAAACGTGCACCCAACAAAAACAGAAATAAAGTTTGAAGATGAACGTTCGGTGTATCATATTGTGAAGGCAGTTGTAAAACGTGCTTTGGGCGAACAATACCATATTCCCATTTATGAGCCTTCGGGAAACGAACAATTTATACAAAACCGTATGGAGCCAAGCACCCGTATAAATGATGTGATAAGCCCTTCAACATTTTCCGGTTCCAACTTTGACAAGCCTTCTGCTCGCGGTGATTGGCAAGAACTGTTTGAGGTATTAAACCGAAAAAAAGAAACCATATCCGGTCATCATTTCAAACAACAAGATATACAACCAGCCAGGCCTTCATTAATTCAACAAGCTGATGAGGCGAGCAAAAATATCATACAAATTCATGGCAGCCTGATCATTTCCCAGGTCAAAACAGGTATCATGCTTATTGACCAGCAATCAGCTCATGAACGTATTTTATATGAAAAATACCTCAATGCATTTCGACAGCACCCAATGGCTACCCAACAAAAGCTATTTCCAAAAACAATTACCCTCAATACGCACGATGAAGAATTGCTCAAAGAAATGATGCCCCAAATGCAAATACTGGGTTTTGATATCAACGAATTAGGTAAAAATACTTTTTCGATAAATGGAATGCCGGCAGAACTTCATGCACAAAACGAACAAGAATTAATAGAAGATTTGTTGGACAGCTATAAAAAACAAACGTATAATTCATCGGAGCGAAACGAGAAAATTTCCAGAACACTTGCTCGTAAAGCTGCCGTGAAATCTGGTACTATTTTAAGCATTGATGAAATGACCAATTTAATAGATGAACTTTTTGCTTGCTCCACACCTTATCTATCTCCCGATGGAAAACCTTGTTTGGTAAGAATCACACTCGAAGAACTTTTTGGATTGTTAAAAAAGTAGATTTGGTTAACCATTTTGTAGTAATAGCATTCCGAATATATTTGTAACATGATCAAATCAATAAGCATCATCATCCCTGCCTATAATGAGGCAAAAACCATCGGGTTTATACTTGAAAAGGTATTGGCAGTAAACCTTGTTGCGGGTATCCAAAAAGAAATTATTGTTGTAAATGATTGTTCAACCGACCATACTACTGAGGTAATGAAAACCTGGTGCGAACAATACCCAATCATCAAGTTTTTTTCACATGAAGTGAATAAAGGCAAAGGGGCAGCACTGCATACCGGTATCAACGTTGCTACCGGAGACTACATTATCATTCAAGATGCCGACTTGGAATACGACCCCAATGAATACAACATATTGCTTGCGCCAATGATAAATGGATTTGCAGACGTGGTTTATGGCTCAAGATTTATTGGCGGTAAGCCACACCGCATTCTTTTTTTCTGGCATACCATTGGCAACAAGTTTCTAACATTTCTTTCCAATATGGCTACCAACCTTAATTTAACAGATATGGAAACTTGCTATAAACTGTTTCGTGCTGATATTGTTAAAGGCCTTTCATTAACCGAAAAAAGATTCGGTTTTGAACCTGAAGTAACTGCTAAAATAAGCCGTATATCCGGCATCAGAATTTATGAAGTTGGCATCTCTTATTATGGACGAACATATGCCGAAGGAAAAAAAATAAATTGGAAAGATGGTTTCAGAGCTATCTATTGCATCTTGAAATATGGATTCCTCAAAGCATAATACGGATCGACCAAATCATCAACTGTACTTTTACGCCATTCTTGGGGTATTGTTTGCTTGCGCAACAAGTGTAGCATTTTTAACTGATGGCACAAATGGCGGTGGTGATAGTATAAATCATTTCCTAATTGCCCATTATGCTTGGAAACATCCTTTTTTATTTTTTGACCATTGGGGAAAACCTGTGTTCACCATGCTTAGTTCACCATTCGCCATGATGGGAATGCATTGGCTTAAGTTTTTTAATGTGTTGTCATACACGATAGCGATAGCCATTACATTTTCTATCGTAAAAACCTATTCCAATATTAATCCACTTTGGGTATTGCCCATTTATTTTTGTGCCCCTGAAGGTATTTATGTAATGCTATCCGGCCTTACCGAACCTTTATTTGCTTTGCTCTTTGTAGCAACGCTTTGGTTTGCTTACAAAAATAAGTTTGTACCTTCAATACTCATTGCATCATTTCTTCCATTATCACGTTCTGAAGGTCTTGTCATTCTGATTGTTTTTTGTGTGTTTTTGTTGCTCAATAAAAAGTATTTGCTTGTGCCACTTGCTTTGTTTGGACAATTGGTTATTTCAATTTTGGGATATCCCGTTTATGGTGATATCCTTTGGGTGTTTAACAAAATTCCATATGCTTCGCTTCAAAGCAACTACGAATCAGGAACATTTCTTCATTATTTCGATTCGATGCCAGGTGTATTTGGTATTGTGTCAACTGTGCTGCTTTACATTGGCTGCATAGCATACTTATACAATACTATTACAAGAATTATAATTGAGAAATCATTAATCAAGTTTGTTGACTTCCGGTTTATCGTTTATGGAAGTTTCCTTGCATTTATTTTATCTCATGCCGTGTTTCACTACCTCGGTATTTTTCACGATATGGGACTTACACGTGTATTTATAGCAGTTTTTCCTGCTATGGTAATAATCGGAATAGATGGTTTACTCTTTATACATAAACAACTAAAGCATTTTAATAAAAAGCACCAAACAATTAAAATTACAAATGCCGTTGTGTTGATTGGTATGCTATATTTCTGCTATATCGGTTCGGTATATGTAATTAAATACAAAACACACTTTAACATAGACGAAAGTCAGTTGCTGTACCGCGATAAGGTGGTTCCTTATTTATTGAACCGCCATCCGGATAAGCAGTTATATTATTCTGATGTAAGTATTCCGTTTTATGGAAAAATAGATCCTTATCAAAAGGGCAACAGGTTTTCGAATGAAATTTCAATATTAAAACCCAACTATTCTATCGCAGATAGCCAGCTCATCATTTGGGACAGTTGGTATTCAGTAGTAGAAGAACATATCCCTAAAGATATGTTACTCACCCATCCGAATTTAAAAGTTGACACTGTTTTTAGTACAATACAAGGCAAAAACAAGTTGGAAGTTATTGTTTTTAAAAAGCCCTAAATCATTTACAACAATTATCTATTTCTTTTTAGCGATAGCCATCAACGAAATGCCAAATGGCAATGAAATTCGCGAGGAAAGTAATATATTTTCCACTTTGAAAATGCGGTAAAATACCTTGTTCAAAACTGCAGAATTTACTAACCCAAAATCTGATCCCGAACCTTTTCTCTTCAATGGAATAAGTTTCCCCAATAATCTTACCGCTGTTATTGGAAAAAATAATATGCTATTGAAATAAGAGTGAAACACAACTCTTTCTCGATTGAATAACGGCTTCAGCATGGCCCATGTATACCTCCTGAAATGATGGTTTACTTCATCGTGTTTGCTCCATAAGAAATTAAATGCAGGAACCGTAATTATGATATTTCCTTCTGACTTACATACACGAAGCATTTCAGTTACCGCTTTTTTATCATCCTCTACATGCTCTATCACATCAAATGCACACACAAGGTCATATTCCTCATCGCGAAACTGAAGATCGAGAATAGATCCTTGTTCCAAATCTATATCTAATCTTTGCTTTACAAATTCATAGCAATCCTTATCATATTCAATGGATTTAACTGAACCAAACTCTTGCAACATTACGGAGGTTGCACCGGTAGCTGTGCCAATATTTAATATCTTCAGGTTGTGGTGCCCTTTAGCAATTCTTTTTATTTGAGAGCGAATGATTTCGAGTCGTGCTTTAAACCACCAATTCTCGCGTTCCAGTTTATAATATTCAACGTAGTAATTCTTGTCCATCTTTAAGTTCTGAATTCACAATTATTTTATCAATTATAAATAACGGCCTGCTTTGTGATTGTTGGTAAATGCGCAGCACATATTCCCCAATAATCCCTAATGAAATAAGTTGAACTCCGCTAAACATGATAATTGAAAAAATGAGCGCAGTAAATCCTTGTGGCACACTATTGAAATAAATTTTATCTACTAACACATAAATAAAATATGCCAAAGAAACACCTATCGTAAGCATCCCCATTCTGGTAATAAACTTTATGGGAAAACTGCTAAAATTAAAAATACCGCTATATGCCAATTCAAACAATTTTTTCCAACTGTATTTCGTAACACCTGCAAACCTGGCTGATCTTTCATATTCAATCCCCTTTTGCTTAAACCCAATCCATGTTCGCATGCCCCTGATATATCGGTTTTGTTCAGGCATTTGATTTAAATAGGTAACAGCCTTACGGCTTAGCATTCCAAAATCACCACTATCAAGCGGCAAATCAATTTTTGAAATATTATTCATCAACCTGTAGTAACCCCAATAGGCAAATTTTTTAATAATGGATTCCTTACGTTTTTTACGAACCCCGTAAATAACATCGTATCCTTCATTCAGGTATTTCAAAAAATCAAATACCATTTCTGGCGGATCTTGCAAATCACCATCCAAAACCATCACCGCTTTGCTGCCACGTGCACAGCTTAATCCTGCTGAAAGGGCCAATTGATGTCCATGATTTCTTGATAAAAACACACTCAGGTAACGTTTATCTGCTAATGACAATTCATTCATTAAATAGGAAGTTTTGTCTTTACTGCCATCATCAATCAAAACCACTTCACATTGCATAGGCTGTAAGCTATCCATTATAGGGTTTAGCCGTTGCACCAGTTGCTGAAAGTTTGCTTCTTCATTGTATAATGGAATTACTAATGAAATATCTGTCATGCGTTTAGATTCTTGTTCAAATATATTAATAACTAGGCTATCTCAACACTGCGTTATTTTTTGGAAAGCTGAAAAGCTATCTTTATGTATGCACTATTTTTGCTCAAACCACCTGATATGCATAGTTGCTATAGGCAATAAAAATAAAACATTCCAAAAAAGGTAATTATACGGCACCAAAACAAAAGAGAAGAATATACCTAATGTGATAATAAGCAAGGCGGGTAATGAAGACATATCCGGACGGTACTTCCATATATACACCATGCCAAAAAATACATTTAAAATCATCATCAACAAAAGAAGATTTTTTAGAAAATGAATTTTTGTTGCCAGTATTGTGGCAGGGTAAAATGTATATACCCAAGCTGCAAATCCATATCCCTGAAAAAGCTGGTAAGGTGCATCTCCGGGAGCTTGCCATGATTGCCCCTTCCATTCGCCAAGTGCTGCAATATCATATGCTGCTGCGCCATCAAAAAATATCATCGGATGACTCCTCATAAATGGAAACACATATAACAACAATACACCTATCAACAATATAAACAGAAATTTGAATGCATTGATTCGGTTTGATAGGAACGCATGAAAGGCATACACAGGTGCAAAGAAAATACTTACATATCTTGAAAGAACGGTTAATACAAACCCTACTGATACCGTACTGTTATTGTATTTGTTCAAACCCATTGCTATCAGCATATAATAACTGCAAATCAACAATTCGACTGAATGGGCAAACGAGTTCTGCTGTTTGTGCATCACGCTAAATAGCATTATCAATGGGAGCAGGACTTTTACTCTTTTCTCAAGATTGCTAAAGTTGGATTTTAAGATAGAAACAATATACCAAGTCTGCACGCACATGAATAGGATGAAAGCCACCCAACGTGGATCAAAACCCATAAGTAAAGCAGGCACAAATGGAAGCCAATGCATGGGCAGGTAGTTAGGTGTCCAATCTTTATAGTCGTATCCAACTACCCGGTCGTATACATATTGTCCTTTAACAAACCTATCAACATAAACTTCTTTGATAAGTGGAATGATATCTGATTTGGCAATATCAATGGGGTTGTTAGTGAAGATATAATTGGCATAGAAAAACAAGCCAACCACAGAAACACCCGCTATTAGTAAGGTAATTTTGTCCCAACCTATTTTATCGCATACCTGAGGAGGCGAAGCCGATTCAAGTACAATTGATGCCAATGCAAATATGAACCCAAGCGTAACAACTGGCGTAAGTATATAGCCAAATAGGTTGCTGTTCCACACCAATAGGTATAACAATACAGAGATGATGATAGGTATTAAAATATGTTTATTCTTCATCCTGTAATATTTTTAACCGGCCCGTTTCATCAAATTCAAGTTCACTTTCCAAATTGGTTGAGTCAGGGGTTATTTTGATAAACTCTTTAGCCGGCCCGGTGATTGGCACACGAAAGTTTATACCGGCTGTATCTTCCGGCATCAATACATTTCTTCTTACCATGATATTGCTCAAAAATCTGTATTGCTTGCCTACAAATTCTTTTTGCAAACCTTGTTTATCAAAGCGCCACATAAATCCTTTAGGACGGGGAACAATGGTTGAAAGAAATAAGCATTCAGATAGGTTAAGTTGTGACGGGTGTTTGCTAAAATAAAACTGAGCAGCTTCTCCAATTCCATAAACATTTGGACCCCATTCAATAATATTAAAATATACTTCAAGCATGCGTTCTTTACTTACCAATCGGTTATTCTCAATAATGTACACCAGCAATATTTCTTCGAGTTTTCTGGACAGGGTTTTTTCCCGGGTAAGAAATACATTTTTTATCAATTGCATGCTAATGGTGCTTGCTCCTCGGGCAAATTTTCGGGTGCGAATATTTTTAATTATTGATTGTCGAAACGCTTCATCAATAAATCCGCGGTGATAAAAAAAGGATGGATCCTCGCAGGTTAGTACACATTTTTGAAGGTATGGCGAAATCTGATCCAATGGGGTGTAATTTGGGTTTCCAACTCCAACTAAAATTGGTCGACCCGGTCGACCTCGCTCTAATGGGGTATACACAAATTCGCCATTTAGTTTGGCAATATTTGCTTCTCCATATTTCGTTATATGTAAATTATATTTATTAAATCCTGTCTCGAAATACAAATCTTGAGGTTTGTTTTCGTTGTATGAAAAATCCATTCTAAAATCAAAGTCTCCGTCAATCTGCATTCCCCTGATGTGGTTGAATAAACCCTCAGGCAGCGCATTAACAAAATCCTGTGCTTTTGTTTTGGGAATAACCAAAGAAGCGTTAAAAGTGGTATCGTTCGACAAATCAAGTTGCACAAAAGGGTAAACGCTAAGCTTATCAATTCGTATACATGTTGAGCTATCCAATGTTATCCTATTTTCCCCAACAGTATAGTTGTAGTGTACGTTTAAATCGGGCAACAATACATCTTTAGAAGAAATCTTGGGATGATTGATTAACACATCCTGCATTTGCATATCTCCTGCCAATATGAGGGTACCACTGCTAAAATCAATTTCCCCTACCTGAACTTTGATTGACCTGAACATAAAAGCCAATGCCCATTTTTGATTTACAAAAGGGAGCATCATGCGTGCAGAGTCTGTTGTATACACTTGTACATCTGCTTGCTTTTGTGACACATCCAAGTTGCCTGTTGCTATCCAATGTTGCGTTCGGTCGGGAGCTACAATTTTCATCTGCCCTTTCAACACATCATCAATAAGCGTAAGTTCAGAAAGTCTAACCTGTTGATGAATACCGTCATAGGTTACATCAAGCACACAATTATTCAAAATAAGTTCTCTGGGAATGGCATCAAATAAAAGGTCAATCCATTTGTATGCAGTTTTTGCAAAGTTGGTATTTTCTATTTTTGTTGTTTTGCCAACATCATCTGATTTAGAAACTGAAGATTGTAACCTATTTTTATATGTTGAAGAATCTTTGTTATTAAGGCGAGCATGAGCTGAAATAATGGATAATGACGAAAAGCGTATTTTACCCAAAAGCAAGTCGCTAATGCTAATACCGGTTTTAACTTGATCAATTGTAAGCAATGTATCTGTCCACTCAGGTGTGAGTGATAGCTTATCAATATTCACCAAACTTATACCACTAAAGTAGGCTTTGCCAACTTTGAATTCTATCTGGTAGTTTTCTTTAAACTTAGCACCTACCTTAGTGATAGCTTTTTCAAGCAAGATATTTCGAAATAAAAAATATCCGGCAAGAACCATAAGCAAAAAAACACCGACAGCAATTGCCAGTGTTTTTAAGTATTTAAGCCATTTGGTTTTATCTACACTCATTGAGATTATACCTGCATCAATTCAGCTTCTTTAGTGGCAGTAATATCATCAATTTTTTTGATGTAGCTATCCGTATTTTTTTGAACTTGCTGCTCAGCTCCTTTTGCTTCGTCTTCAGCAACACCTTCTTTTTGTAGTTTTTTAATCGCTTCGTTAGCCTCTTTTCTAATATTGCGAATGGCAATTTTTGCCAATTCTGCTTCGCCTTTTACTTTCTTTACAATTTCTTTCCTGCGCTCTTCTGTAAGGGGAGGCAAGCTGATTCTGATGATGTTTCCATCATTGGTAGGTTGAAGTCCAATATTTGAAATCACAATTCCTTTTTCAATGGCTTGCAACATGGCTTTCTCCCAAGGTTGAACCACAATGGTTTTCGCATCAGGGGTATTGATGTTTGCCACCTGGCTCAAGGGTACGAGGCTTCCGTAATAATCTACCTTCACGGCATCGAGCATACTTGGATGTGCCCTGCCGGCACGAATTTTTGTGAATTCAGCAGCAGCATGTTCAATTGCATGATCCATTTCTGCCTTCAGGTTATCAAAAACGGGTTTTAATCTAGGGTCACTCATATATTTTCCAATTTTAAAAAATCAATTTAACAAACCAATGTTCCTACACTTTCGCCTTCGCATACACGTAAGAAGTTTCCTTTTTTGTTCATATCAAACACCACAATCGAAAGTTTATTTTCTTGGCACAGTGTGATTGCGGTAAGGTCCATCACGTTTAATCCCCGTTCATACACTTCAGAATATGAAACTTTTTCAAATCGTGTGGCGTTGGGATCTTTTTCGGGATCGGCTGTGTAAATGCCATCTACACGTGTACCTTTTAATACCAAGTTGGCTTCAATTTCTACAGCACGCAAGCTAGCAGCCGTATCTGTAGTAAAATACGGATTGCCGGTGCCTGCACCAAAAATAACAACCCTTCCTTTTTCAAGGTGACGCATGGCTCGCCTGCGAATAAACGGTTCGCAAATTTGCTCCATTTTAATAGCAGACAATAAGCGTGTTTTAAGTCCGGCTCTTTCCAATGCGCCTTGTAATGCCATTGCATTAATGACCGTAGCCAACATACCCATATAATCGCCTTGAGCACGATCAACCAATCCCCCTGCTACACCCTGCACCCCACGAAATATATTGCCCCCGCCAATTACCACCGCTACCTCAACTCCCTTATCGCTTACTTCTTTTATATCATTGGCATATTGGTCAAGCACTTTTGGATCAATGCCATATTGCAGGTCACCCATCAAGGCTTCACCACTTAGTTTTAGGAGAACACGTTTGTACTTCATGAAAAGGCGTTTTAAAAATCAGTGCAAAATATGAGAAAAGTTGAGGTTAAAAAAACTTTCAACCTCAATTCCATAACACAGTTACTTAATCTGTCAATTAATGAGATGCTTAAGCATTTTCTTTACTCTGTGCATCCACTACAGCCACACATACCATATTCACAATCTCCCTCACACTGCTTCCCAATTGCAAAATATGTGCTGATTTTTTTAGCCCAAGCAATATGGGTCCTATGGCTTCAGATGAACCAAGTTCCTGCATCATTTTGTAGGTAATGTTTCCTGATGAAAGGTTTGGCATGATGAGTGTATTCACCGGGTTTCCATTCAGCTCACTAAACGGAAAGTTTTCTTTTAACATGGCTTGATTGAGGGCTATGTTTGCCTGTATATCTCCATCCACTATCATGTATGGATACTTTTCTTTCAAAATTTTGCGTGCTTCGGCCATTTTATTTGGCAATTCACCATCTGACGAGCCAAAATTAGAATAAGATAACAGCGCTATATTTGGTGAAATATTAAACTTCTTTACCGCGTCATAAGTGAGTTTAGTAATGTCAACAATGTCTTGGGTAGTTGGATCCACATTTACTGTGGTATCTGAAATGAACAAAACTCCCTTGCTACTCATCACCACATACATTCCTGCTACTTTCTCAATTCCTTCTTCTTTTCCAAGTATTTGCAATGCCGGCTTTACCGTGCTTGGATAGTTTTTCGTAAGTCCCGAAATCATGGCATCTGCTTCGCCCTGATCTACCATCATGGGTGCAAAATGGTTGCGATCGCGCATCAATTTATTGGCTTCGTAAAGTGTTATCCCTTTACGTTGCCTACGTTCGTAAAATATTTTTGCAAACGCTTCGCGTTTTTCTTGCTCTTCCATTGGGTTAATAATTTGCACCCCATCAAGTTTGATATTGTTTTCTTTGATAATGGTTGCAATACGTTCCTTATTTCCGAGCAAAATTGGGATGGCCATTCCATCATTTTTAACCAATTGGGCAGCCAACAATATTTTGTAATTATCTGCTTCGGCAAAAACTACCCGTTTAGGATTTGAGCGGGCTTTGGTGCCCAGTACCCTTATGAAGTTGCTTTCCTTACCCATGCGGGTAAGTAAATTGTGTTTGTAAGCTTCCCAATCAGTAATCTGGTTACGAGCCACACCGCTATCCATTGCAGCTTTGGCTACGGCAGGTGCTACTGCTACAATCAGCCGTGGGTCAATGGGTTTAGGGATAAGGTAATTTCTTCCAAATGACAATGCCTTTTCATTGTATGACATGTTTACAATTTCGGGAACAGGCTCTTTGGTGAGGTTGGCAAGTGCATGAACCGCAGCAATTTTCATCTCTTCATTTATTTTTGTTGCCCTCACATCCAATGCACCTCTGAAGATATATGGAAATCCCAATACGTTATTTACCTGATTGGGGTAATCACTTCTGCCTGTTGCAAGGATGATATCTTTGCGTGATGCGATGGCTAAATCGTATGCAATTTCAGGATCGGGATTCGCCAATGCAAATACCATACAATCTTTGGCCATGCTGCGCACCATATCTTGAGTGACAACATCAGCTTTTGAAAGGCCAACAAAAACATCGGCATCCTTCATGGCATCAGCAAATGGATTTAGGTCTTTTGTGGTAGCAAATTGTTTTTTGGTTTCGTCAAGGTTGGGACTGTCGTTACGAATCACGCCCTTGCTATCGCACATGATGAGGTTTTCAGGTTTTACACCAAGCGACATAACCAATTTGGCACAAGAAATGGCTGATGCTCCTGCTCCATTAAAAACAACTTTTACTTTATCTATTTTTTTCTTTACCAACTCAAGGCCGTTGATTAATGCCGCACCAACTATAATGGCTGTGCCATGTTGATCATCATGCATAATGGGAATGTCGAGTTCTTCTTTAAGCCTGCGTTCTATTTCAAAACATTCAGGAGCTTTAATATCTTCAAGGTTTATTCCTCCAAAGGTAGGACTGATATTTTTTACGGTTCTAATAAACTCTTCGGTGTCTTTGGTATTTATTTCAATATCAAACACGTCAATATCTGCAAAGATTTTAAACAATACACCCTTTCCCTCCATAACAGGTTTTGATGCCTCAGGACCAATGTCACCCAAGCCTAAAACTGCTGTTCCATTAGATATAACTGCTACAAGATTACCTTTTGCCGTGTATTTGTAAACATCATCAACGTTGGCAGCAATTTCAAGACACGGCTCAGCCACTCCAGGTGAGTAAGCTAAACTCAAGTCGCGTTGTGTATTGGTTGGTTTTGTAGGTACAACGGCAATTTTTCCTGGGCGGCCTTCTAGGTGATATTGTAATGCGTCATCTTTAAGTGTCGACATAATTTAATTCTATTGTGGGTTTCGAAAATACAAAAATTGAGTACGGTTTGATGGAAATTTACAGATTGATAGGATATAAACCCAAATTCAGTTTTAAACATGCTGAATCGATAAAAATAATCTGTTAGAAATTAGGGCTTATTGCCATATCAGCGTAGTAATCTAATATGTAGTTCACAGCATCTTCGGCAGTATCAACTAATTTAAATAAATCAAGATCAGGTGTACTTATATTATTTTCTTTGGCAAGCATCACTTCTTTCATCCAATCAATAAGTCCAGACCAAAATTCTGAACCTACCAAAACAACTGGGAAGCGAGCTACTTTATTGGTTTGAATGAGTGTTAATGCTTCAAATAATTCATCAATGGTTCCAAATCCGCCAGGCATAGCTATAAATCCTTGGGCATATTTTACAAACATCACTTTGCGCACAAAAAAGTAGTCAAAATTAATGATTTTATCTCGATCAACGTAGGCATTATTAAATTGTTCGAATGGCAATTCAATATTTAACCCAACTGATTTACCTCCAGCTTCAAATGCGCCTTTATTACCAGCTTCCATGATGCCGGGACCACCGCCAGTGATAACTCCAAATCCTGCTTCAACTAATTTACGAGCAATTTCTTCGGCTAAAGTATAGTATCGTGTACCTGGCTTGGTTCGGGCTGAACCAAATATAGAAACACATGGGCCGATGCGGCTCATTTTTTCAAAACCATCAACGAACTCAGCCATGATTTTAAATGTAGCCCAACTGTCGGACACTTTGATTTCAGGCCAGTTTTTTTTCTCAAATGCTTTTTTAATGCGCTCTTCGTTGGTCATGTATTTGCTATCAATTATCCCAACAGTTGCTTAAGAATTGCCGAAATCACTTTCCCATCTGCTTTGCCTGCAAGGGCTTTCATTGCCAGTGGCATAACCTTGCCAAACTCAGCTGCTGTCGATATGCTTGCATCAGATATGACTTGTTGCAATATAATTTTGATTTCGTCTTCGCTCATTTGTTTTGGCAAATAGCGTTCAATCACTTCAATCTCTTCTCGCTCTTTTTGTGCCAACTCATCACGTCCATTTTGCAGAAATATCTCCATTGATTCTTTACGCTGCTT
>CAYSBE010000068.1:0-14633 GCA_964429245.1 uncultured Bifidobacteriaceae bacterium
ATTATTATCAAATTTATCAGTTTTGGTAGCAAATACGTAATAGTGGGGTGCATTTTCTTCTATTTCAAATTCTGCACTGTCTTTTACTATAGTTTTAGTTGATGTGGTATCTGAAGGCTTATTTAGTACATTTAAAATATTGGTTGCGTATTCTGCAACATCAGTGTTTGGATAATCTTTTTTCAATAACTCAAGTTCATTTATGAAATTGTCTCTTGATTGTGTTTTTCCGATTGCCAGAGCATTTAATAAATCGAATTTTCCCATCATGGCATTTCCCTGATATTCGGTTTTTGCTTTTTTTACCAAAGTAAATACTTCAACATAATTTGCGTTTTGATAAGCAGTATATGTTTGTTCATACAGCAATATAATTTCCTTGTTGCTGGAGTCGTCAGGAGTGGTAAGTGGTTTATTTTGCAACAAGAGGGAATAAGGACTATTCGGATATTTTGTAATGAGGGTTGCTTTGATATAATTTGCACGGCCATCATCTTTTAGGCTTGTGTACATTTTGTATTCGCGGTACAAAACTTCTGGTTCGTATGAATTGGCCGGAAATCTTTCAAGCATGATGTCAAAGTTTTTGATTGCTTCCTTGTAATCCAATAACTTTTCATTGTACAACACGCCAATACCATAGTAAGAATCCAGAATTTTTTCGTTAGATTTTTCCAAGTCTGTTTCAGTAAACGGAACATTCTTTATCCATTCTTTTCTGTTTGCTAGTGCTACAGCTGCGCTGTCTTTTTTGTCAAGGGTTTTGTTTGCCGCTTCTGCATCTTCAAAGGTCATTTTTTCGGCAATGACTTTGCCATCGGGTGTGTTTTGCTGTGTTATGGGTGCTTTTTCTTTTTGAGAAAGTCGCCAATAATCTTCATTTACCCTTCGTCCCCATTTTTTCATGCTAAAAAATTCAGCTTGTCCATTTACAATGGTTGTTTTGTTATAGAAATACCACTGTCCTGTACCTGTTGATTGATTAAGGCCTTGGGCAATTGACATATCAGGAGTAGAGCCTACTTTTTGATTTTCTTTGCTCATTTGCTCCGCTTTTGTTTTCCTGTCTGTTTCTTGCTTTTGTGCCACTATCCATTGGTCTATCTTTTTCTCAATTTCTTCAGGGGGTAGTTGTGCTATTTTTTGCAAACTATCTTGTGTTTCAATTTCTACAAGATATTCAATAAGCTCGCTTAACAAATCCTTTTTGTCTATTATCTTTTCATAATCTTTATAATCTTTACTTATTGAGGCAGCCGTGCTGTCATAATATGCCTGAGCAAGTCTGTAATCAGGTAATTCTAAATAGATATTTCCCAATGCCAGGTATGATAGGGCTTTTTGGTTTTTATTTTTTGTACTTGTAGCAATGGAAAGTTTATATTGTTTAATGGCTTCCGGTATATTGTTCTGTTTGTATTCAAGTTTGGCCAGCTCGAAATGTATTTGGTCATACATTCCATCATTCTTTTCATCTTTTAGCATTCTTTTAAGTGAACGTCTTACTTTTTTTACAGCCGCTTTATCTTTGGGATCATATGCTCGGGCTACATTTATGCTGGCATTAAATTCAAATTCGTAAGGGGCATTCATGCCCAATATTTTTGTAAAGTATGCATTAGCCTGTTTAATGCTGTCAATGCTTAGATAAAGTTGACCAAGTATATAGGTGTACCTGATTCGTTCTGTTTTTTTAGTTGCATTTGCCAATGCCTTTTCCATATGAGTAGCTGCAGTTCGGTATTTATCTTGTTCTATATTTATGAATGCAGCAGTTGCATACATTTCTTTGTAGTAATCTTTGGGAAACAACGGAAATAAACGTTGTTTTAAAGTCGGCTTGATTTCAACTCCTTTTGATGTTTTAGGGCCAAATTCACTGATACAATTGTTAATTATCGCTTCGGCTTCATCCGGTTTCTTCATTCCCATGTAGCCCTTGGCAATCCAAGTAGTTGCTATGGGTTTTAGTCCTCCATCTTTGTATTTGCTATTAATATACTGAAGCGCTTCAATTGACGCAAAATAATCACGCTTGTAGAAATGTGATTTTGCAATAAGTAAATAACTATCATCAGTATACTTGCCAACGGTATGATCTTGTATTGATTTGGAGGCTTTTTTCAACACCTCGTCAAGTTGTTGAGTTACTCCTTTTGCTGATGCTTCATCACCGTATGGAAAAACGGATATAATTTTTGTGAAATCGTCAATATGACTTTTTTCAAGGGTTTCGGTTACTTCCAATAATTTTTGCTCGCCATTAAAATATACATTATAATGACCGGTCATGGTGTGCCACGCTCTGTTGATTTTCCTTTCTCGAGTGGGATTGCACTGCCACAAAAAGAATACAACAACAACGAAGAGGAAAATATATAATGGCTGATGTTTCAAGCTTGATTTTACTTACCGCAGTATATGCTTAACTTTGAAACCACAAAAATATTTTAAACGGTGTAAGTACCAAATCTTTATTCACATGGCAAAACCAAATCAAAAACTAATCAAAAAACTCAAAAATAGGTATCGGCTTGTGATGATAAACGATACCACATTTGAAGATAAGTTTTCATTTAGCCTCACACCTTTGAATGTGTTTATCGGATTTAGTTCGTTTTTAGTGTTTTTCGCTGTTATCATTATTATGTTGGTAGTATTCACGCCAATCAGGGAGTTTATTCCCGGTTATACTGATTCTCAAACAAAAAATAAAGTTGTGGCTTTGGTATATAAAACGGATTCATTGGAAACTGCATTAAAAAACAGGGATTATTACTACAAAACGGTACTTAATATTCTAAAGGACAGTATAACGCAAGAAGATGAACGTCAAGTAGCACAACAAACCCCAAATGATAAGCCTACCGATATGAGTAAAACAGAGGCCGAGAAGCAATTTACAAAAGAGTTTGAAAATCAAAAGGAGCAATACAATACCGGGTTAAATAATAAAAAGGTAGCCAATCAACTACTTTTTTTTAAGCCTGTTGATGGAAAAGTTTCGAGAAAGTTTTTGAGGAATGAGCATCCCGCAATTGATATTGCCGCAAAAGCAAATGATCCGGTAAAGGCAATATTGGATGGTAGGGTAATTTTCACCGGTTGGAATAAGGAAACCGGCAACGTACTTGTTATACAACATGCTCGTAATCTGGTTAGTATTTACAAGCATAATGCTGGTATTTTAAAAAAATACGGTACATTTGTCCGGGCAGGAGAATCCATTTCAATTGTCGGGAATTCAGGAGAATTGAGTAATGGTTATCACCTTCATTTAGAGATTTGGGAAAATGGAACAGCCATCGATCCCGAAAAATATTTTAATTTTTAACCTTTAACTCATTGTAAGATGTCAGTATTTAATTCAGGAAAAACCACAACAGGAAATAGCACAACAGGTGCACCTAATATTATCAATAGCGGAACCAGTATCATTGGAGATCTTACATCTGAAGGGGATATGAGGGTAGATGGTCAGGTAAAGGGATATATTCACTGTAAGGCTCGCCTTGTCATCGGTGCTACAGCAAGTATTGAAGGGGATATAAAAGCATCGAATTTGGAGGTGTCCGGCAAAATTGATGGAAACATAACTGTTAGTGAATTGCTTACAGTGAAATCAAATGCAGTCATCAACGGAGATATCAACACGAGTAAATTAATTATTGAGTCAGGAGCCGAGTTTAACGGACATTCATCAATGAAAGATTCAAAGAATGCAATTAAGCTATCATCTTCAAACGTCTCAGGGTCAAAGTCTTTTGAAAATCAAGGAGCCAAACAAAACGCCCTTTAATCAATATGCACGTTACAGTGCAATTGGATTTCAGTTTGTAGCGGTATTCATTTTGCTTTCTTTAGGAGGAAACTACCTTGATAAGTATTTCAATTTTCAATTCCCAATACTTACCTTGTTGGGTGTTGCCATTGCTTTGGTCGTTATTTTCTATACCCTATACAAGCTTGTAAAAGAGAATGAATAGACATACCTATATTGGATTTTTTATGACATTGATTGCCATTACTGCATTTCAACTTGTGGCCATATTTTTGCTGCAAGATAGTTTGCCATTAAAAGATACTTCCACTGCAATTTTCTTTTTAGCAATTTTAACTGCTGCTATTTTTCCCATTGCTTCAATCGGTAAAAAAAGCAATGATGCATATACATTCATCATTTCTGCATATATATCTATTGGTGTTCGGTTTATACTTAGCATGTGTTACATTTTATATTATAAATATACCCGAGATCATTACCCTATTGGATTCATATTCGCATTTTTTATCAGTTACATTTTATACACAATCTTTGAAATTTATTGGTTAACTGCTAAATTGCGCCCCAATTTGAAGGAAAATGAAAGCAGTGATGGCCTTACTAACAAATAGAAAATCAGTTCATAATATTAAATATTTAGCCGTTTTAATTGCCATATTCACATGGTCTATTTTAGGGGTCTTTGCGCAACACGCTGATCAAGAAAATTCAGATACCAACATTCACCAACAAACAGAACAAATTTCTGTTGCAACCACAGAAACTCACGTGAAAGATGGTCACGGTTCTGAAAATGAGAAGTTTAATACGAGTAAAGTGATTATGGAGCACATTGCCGATGGACATGATTGGCATTTATGGGGTCATACCAGTATTCACCTGCCTGTAATTTTATATACGGATAAAGGAATTGAGTTTTTCTCATCAGGTAAATTCAATCACGGACATGATAACTATACGGGTAAATTTTACACGTATACCTTAGATCAATCAAGTCCTGAAAAAGAAAAAATTAAAGTAATTACACTTGACGGGCAAATTGATGAAACAGCATCTTCAACTATTACCGATTTATCCATAACCAAAAATGTTGCATCGATGATGACATCCATGCTTATTTTGTTTTTAATCTTTTTCAGTGTAGCCAATTCGTATAAGAAACGTGGGATTGCAGCCCCCAAAGGTTTACAATCATGGATGGAGCCAATTATTATTTTCGTAAGAGATGAAATAGCACGCCCTAATTTGGGAGATCAATACCAGCGTTTTATGCCTTACCTATTAACCGTTTTCTTTTTTATATGGTGCAACAACATGTTAGGTTTGGTGCCTTTCTTTCCGGGAGGAGCCAACGTAACAGGTAATATTGCTGTTACCCTTGTATTGGCATTAATCACATTCATCATAACCAATCTGAATGGAACCAAAACCTATTGGAGTCATGTATTTACACCGCACGTTCCATTGTGGCTTTACCCACTTATGATTCCGGTAGAGATAATTGGACTATTTACCAAGCCATTTGCACTCATGATTCGTTTGTTTGCTAACATTACTGCAGGGCATATTTTGGTATTAAGTTTAGTATGTTTAATATTCATATTTAAGTCAATGGCTGTAGCCACAGTTTCAGTTCCGTTTGTAGTTTTTATAAGCGTAATTGAATTTCTGGTTGCATTCATTCAGGCATTCATTTTCACGATACTTTCTTCGTTGTACATTGGTATGGCATTGGAAAAACCTCATGCAGATGAAGCACATCATTAATTAGAAACTTTTTTTGTTTAACCCTATAAATATATAATCAAATGACAGGAAGTATCGCTGCAATTGGAGCCGGATTGGCCGCTATTGGTGCTGGTTTAGGTATCGGACGTATCGGAGGATCGGCCATGGAAGGAATGGCTCGTCAGCCTGAGGCTGCTAACAAAATTCAAACTGCTATGCTTATCGCTGCCGCATTCGTGGAAGCGGTATCATTATTTGCCGTAGTAGTTGCATTGTTAGGAAATGGCTAAGAATTAACTCTATTGATGCAACCCGGCTGTTTATCGGTCGGGTTGTTCAATAAGTTATGCCCTGTTTGGATTAAATAAAAGCTGAATTATTCAAATAAAAAATTAAAACAAAATGGATTTAGTAACCCCAAGTATAGGTTTGGTATTTTGGTCAACAATTTCGTTTGCCATCCTTTTCTTTCTGCTTTCAAAATTTGCATGGAAGCCAATTACTTCAGCATTGAAAGATAGAGAAGACTCAATTGAAGCAGCATTAAAATCTGCTGAAAATGCACGTTTACAAATGGAAAAATTAACTGCTGACAATGAAAAACTTTTAAATCAGGCACGTGTCGAAAGAGACAGTATGCTTAAAGAAGCCAATGAAATAAAAGAAAGTATAATTGCTCAAGCAAAAAAATCAGCGTCAGAAGAAGGTTTAAAAATTGTAGCCAATGCTAAAGAATCAATTGAAAGAGAAAAAGTTGCAGCAATGAACGATTTGAAAAATCAAGTAGCCATTCTAACTGTTGATCTTGCAGAAAAAATACTTCGTAAGAAAATGGAAGACCGCACTCAGCAAGAAGCTTTTGTGAATGATAACCTTAATAACATTACCCTTAACTAAACATGTCAATTTTAAGAATCGCATCAAGGTATGCCAAATCTTTACTTGACCTTTCCATCGAACAAAATAAGGTGGAGGTAGTTAAATCTGACCTCGAGTCATTTTTAAAGGTATTATCGAAGAACCAAAGCGTAAAGATTTTACTTAAAAATCCAATAGTCAAATCGCATTTGAAAATTAATATTGTAAACAAAATTTTCGGTGCATCATTTGACCAATTAACATTGGCTTTTATTGCATTGGTCTTAAAGAAAGGGAGAGGTAATTACCTTAAAGAAATAGCCGAGTCCTATATTCTGCAATACAATGAGATGAACAATATCATTACGGCAACTGTAAAATCGGCATTTGACCTTAATGAATCAACCGCAAAAGAAATTCAAGATTTTGTGGCTAAATCTTTCAATAAACAAGTTATACTTAATCAGGTAAAAGATGCCTCACTCATAGGCGGATTTACCTTGCAAATCGGAGATCGCATGTTTGACGGCAGCATTTCGGGTAAATTGCAAAAAGCAAAAAAAGAATTATTAAACAGTTATATATCTAAATAGGTAAACATAAACATTATGGTAGAGATAAGACCAGACGAAGTATCAGCGATTCTTAGAGAGCAGCTGAGCAACTTTAAATCAGCTACAGAGCTAGAAGAAGTTGGTACAGTATTGCAAGTAGGTGACGGTATTGCCCGTATTTATGGACTAAATAAAGTACAATCAGGTGAACTTGTTGAGTTTAAAAACGGAACACAAGCAGTTGTATTAAATCTTGAAGATGACAATGTGGGAGCAGTATTGCTTTCAAAGTCAGATGAAATTCAGGAAGGAGATACTGTAAAGCGAACCGGTCGCATTGCGTCAATAAAAGTAGGAGAGGGTATGTTGGGTCGTGTAGTAGATACCTTAGGAAATCCGGTTGACGGTAAAGGCCCAATCATGGGAGATTTGTATGAAATGCCATTGGAGAGAAAAGCTCCGGGAGTAATATACAGAGAGCCGGTAAAGGAGCCTTTGCAAACCGGCATAAAGGCTATTGATGCCATGATTCCTATTGGTCGTGGACAACGTGAGTTGATTATTGGTGACCGCCAAACTGGTAAATCAGCAGTGGCTGTTGATACCATTATCAATCAAAAAGAATTTTACGAAGCAGGTAAACCTGTATATTGTATATATGTAGCAATCGGGCAAAAAGCATCTACAGTTGCTCAGTTGGTAAAAACACTTGAACAAAACGGGGCAATGTCATACACAACGATTGTTATTGCAACTTCATCGGATCCAGCTCCAATGCAGTTTTTTGCCCCAATGGCAGGTGCAGCAATAGGTGAATTCTTTCGTGATACTGGCCGTCCGGCATTAATTGTATTTGACGATTTGTCAAAACAAGCAGTTGCTTACCGTGAAGTATCATTACTACTTCGTAGACCTCCCGGACGTGAAGCATATCCAGGAGACGTATTTTATCTTCACTCTCGCTTACTAGAACGTGCTGCTAAAATCAATTCAACCGATAGCATTGCTCAGCAAATGAATGATATTCCTGAATCCATTAAGCACTTAGTAAAAGGAGGAGGCTCATTAACAGCTTTGCCAATTATTGAAACACAAGCAGGTGACGTATCAGCATACATTCCTACAAACGTAATTTCCATTACAGACGGACAGATATTCCTTGAATCGAATTTGTTTAATTCAGGTGTTCGCCCAGCTATTAACGTGGGTATTTCAGTATCACGTGTAGGTGGTAATGCACAAATTAAATCAATGAAAAAGGTTGCCGGTACATTAAAATTAGATCAAGCACAGTACCGTGAGTTAGAAGCATTTTCTAAATTCGGATCCGATTTGGATGCAGCTACAAAAGCTGTACTTGCAAAAGGTGCTCGAAATGTAGAAATATTAAAGCAAGGTCAATTTTCACCACTTGCTGTTGAAAAACAAATTGCAATTATATATTTAGGTACAAAAGGTTTGTTAAACAGTATTCCGGTAAACAAAGTGCGTGAGTTCGAGGTGGAATTTCATAACTACATGGAAAACAAACATAAGAATACCCTTGAGGAACTTAAAAAAGGTAATTTCAATGACGAGATCACCTCTGTACTTGAGAAAGCTGCAAAAGAATTGTCTGCAAAATATGCAGCTTAATATATTATAGAAAACCGCATCGCTTAAATGGCAAATTTAAAAGACGTACGTACAAGAATAACTTCGGTAAGCTCAACACAGCAAATTACCAAAGCAATGAAGTTGGTTAGTGCCACTAAACTGCGTAGGGCACAAAACGCCATTATTCAAATGCGCCCATATGCGCACAACTTGAATAATATATTGGTGAATTTAATGGACTCCATTGAAGGCGATTCACTTGAGGTTTTTTTCGCAAAAAGAGAAGTAAGAAATGTGTTAATCATTGTCGTTACATCTGACCGTGGTTTATGTGGTTCATTTAATGTGAATGTTGCTAAGAAAACACTTTCGGTTATTCATGAAAAATACATAGGTAAAAATGTCACCATCTTGCCTATCGGTAAAAAAGGAGGTGATTTTTTTGCAAAGCAGTCGTATGAACTAATCAATTCATACCGTGAAGTGCTCAATAACTTAACTTCTGCAAAAGCATTTGCTATTGGAGATGAAATATTACATGATTTTAAAACTGCAAAATATGATGCAGTAGAAATTGTGTACAACCAATTTAAAAATGCAGCAACCCAAATATTAAGTGCTGAAAAAGTATTGCCGTTTACAGCTGAAACGCTTAAAGCAGTAAATGAGCGAGGATTAAGAACCGGCATGACCGGTGTGACAGGCACATCTGTAAAAACGGACCATATATTTGAGCCAAGTAAAGTTGAAATACTGGAAGAGCTTATTCCAAGAATTTTCAAGACTCAGGTCTATCGTTCCATGTTAGATTCGTTGGCGTCAGAACATGGAGCCCGTATGGTTGCTATGGATAAAGCAACTGATAATGCAGGTGAGTTGCTTAAAAATCTTAAAGTAGAGTACAATCGTGCTCGTCAGGCTGCTATTACAACCGAGATTTCAGAAATCGTTGGGGGAGCAGCAGCATTAAGCCAGGGATAATACTTTTTAAAACATCTGAAAAAGCTGTTGAAATCTCAACAGCTTTTTTTATGACTTATTCGCTAATTGGGAATCAACGATGCCCAATCCTTGGGTAAAACTGTTTGGATTATAACCTAGTTCTTCTTTAGCCTTGGTTATATTAAATCCTGTAATTGGTGGGCGCTTGGCGGGCTGTTTTATCCCTTTGCTGGTTTATAAGTTCAATAATGCTTTATCGAGTTTCCAATAATCTGCTACGCGGTAGGCAATATCAAAAATACTCATAAACTCATCTCCCGAAATATGGTAAATGCCTTTGGCTTTTTTTGCAGCAGCCAATGCGCAACCCATAGCCAGATCTTCAGCAAGCGTGGGTGTGCGAAACTGATCGCCTACCACATGGATACTTTTCCCATTCTCAAGGCTATCTTTTACCCATAATACAATATTGCTGCGGCTCATGTCATTTACTACACCGAATACCAAAACTGTACGAAGAATGGCCCACGATTGAGATTGGCTCTGTACTAAGTGCTCGCCTTTTAGTTTTGAATGCCCGTAATAGCTCAATGGCTCAGGTGTTTCGTTTTCTGTTAATGGTCCATGAGTACCATTAAAAATAAAGTCGGTAGACAAATGAATAAGATGAGCACCTACGGTGTTACATGCCGATACAATATTTTGCACACCATTTACATTTAGTGCATCACAAGCTTCATGGTCCAATTCGCAAGCATCAACATTGGTCATGGCAGCTGTGTGTATTACTACATCAGGTTTGCATAATGCAAATACAGCATCTACTTCTGCTTTATTGGTAATATCTAATTCATGATAGGTGTACCCTTTTTTTTGGTGGTATCGATTTTTACCACGCGCAGTTGCAATCAAGTTTATATGTGTTTGTTGCAAATAAAGATCAGTTAGCTTTTGTCCAAGCAAACCATTACTTCCGGTTACAAGTACTTTCATGTGTATTAATAAAATTTATGGAAGCCTATTAAACTCCTTGCTTCTTTTATGGTAGCTGACGCACTTTCTCTAGCTTTATCGGCTCCTTGTTTGGCCACCTTTGAAAGCATTTCATTGTCATTTTGAATGGCTATGATTTTTTCTCTCACAGGCCCTAAAAAGACAATTAGGTCTTCAGCAAGTTGTTTCTTCATATCTCCATATCGGATGCTGCAATTGGCATATGCATCTGTAAAATGTTGTTGAGTATTGGTATCAGATACTACTTTCATGATATCAAATAAATTTTGAACAGGCAGGGAGGGTTCAGTGTTTCGCTCTATAGGTCCAGTATCAGTTACAGCCCTACTCATTTTTTTTCTGATAACTTCAGGAGAGTCGGCAATATTGATAACAGTATTTTCACCTTCGCTTTTACTCATTTTGCCACCACCGTGCAATCCGGGTATCTTCACTAATTCTGAACCGTAATTAAATGCTTGAGGCTCGGGGAAAAGCTCATGTCCGTATATGCGGTTAAAGCGATTGCCAAACGTACGTGCCATTTCAAGGTGTTGTTCTTGGTCTTTGCCAACTGGTACTTTAGTGGCTTTATGTATGATGATATCCGCAGCCATTAGGACTGGATAAGTAAGTAATCCGGCATTAATATTATCTGGTTGTGTGCGGGCCTTTTCTTTAAATGAAGCAACACGTTCCAATTCACCCATGTATGCATGCATATTCAAAAGCATATACAACTCAGGTATTTCGGGTAGGTCGCTTTGTATATAAAGTGCACAAGCATCTGGATCTAGTCCGCACGCTAGGTATTCAGACAATACTGTTTTTACATTTTGATGTAAATCCTTAGGGTTTGGATGTGTGGTAAGAGAATGATAGTCGGCAATAAAGAAATAGGATGTATACTCATGTTGCATCTTTACAAAGTTCTTTACTGCCCCCATGTAGTTTCCTAAATGGAGATTTCCTGTAGGCCTGATTCCGCTAACAACAATTTCTTTCTTTGTGGACATGTATGCTAAATGATAATGAGGGGCAATTTAGAAAATAAACAAAGCAAAAATCAGCCTTTTTGTCCTGCAAGAAGATACATGATGGCCATTCGGGTAGCAACGCCATTCTCAACCTGATCGAGAATAATACTGTGTTTGCTGTCAGCAACATCACTTGTTATTTCCACTCCTCTATTTATAGGTCCCGGGTGCATGATAACAATTTCTTTATTTAGGGAATCTAAGCGTTCTTTATTTACTCCATATAGCATACTGTATTCTCTTAGTGAAGGGAAATATTTTATTTCTTGCCTCTCGAGCTGAATGCGTAACATATTGGCTACATCACACCAGTTTAGTGCGTTCATTAAATCGTATTCAACTTTAACACCCAATGTGTGAATGTATTTTGGGATAAGGGTTGTAGGGCCACAAACCATTACCTCTGCGCCTAACTTTTTTAGGCATAAAATATTCGATAAGGCAACTCTTGAATGAAGGATATCGCCAACAATAACTACTTTTTTTCCTTTAATGCTGCCTAATCTCTCCCTGATGGAATATGCATCAAGTAAAGCCTGTGTAGGGTGTTCATGTGTGCCGTCACCTGCATTGATAATCTGGGCATCTATATGTTTTGAGAGAAATACACAGGCTCCGGGAGCAGGGTGTCGCATCACCACCATATCAACTTTCATGCTCAGTATATTTTTTACGGTATCAACCAATGTTTCACCTTTTGAAACAGATGATGAGGATGCTGAAAAGTTAACGATGTCAGCACTTAAGCGTTTTTGTGCAAGTTCAAAGGATATTCGGGTACGTGTTGAGTTTTCGAAAAAAATATTTGCTATCGTTATATCTCTTAAGGAAGGTACTTTTTTTATAGGCCTATTGATGATGGCCTTAAAATTATCTGCAGTTTCAAATACCAGCTCTATATCATCTTTGGAGAGGTCTTTGATTCCGAGCAGGTGTTTTTGACTGAATATTTTCATAAATAGGTTTTCAGTTTTCGGTAGTGAGTATATATACAATATCTTGTTTAGCGGTTTCTTTCCATTCTACCTTTACTTTGTCATGAGAGCGGGTGTCAACCGTCATTCCTGCATAGTCGGGTTGAATCGGGAGGTGCCTGCTGTAAATTCTATCGATAAGGGTAAGCAATTCAACTTTTGCAGGTCGTCCAAAATCGGTAAGTGCATCTAAGGCGGCCCTGATGGTTCGCCCGGTGTAGAGCACATCATCAATTAAAACGATGTTTTTATCTTCTACACTAAAATTCATTTTCAACTCACTTGGTATAATCTGTTCGTTGCCTCTTCGAAAGTCATCACGATAAAATGCAATATCCAGTTCACCATATAGAATATTTTTGGTATTTAGGATATCGGAAATTCTGTTGTGAAGCCTTCTGCTAAGATGAATTCCCCTTGGTTGAAGTCCGATGAGAGCTGTATTGTAAAAGTCCCCATGTTTTTCAATGAGTTCATAGCAAAGCCTGTCGATGGTAATGGCAAATTGTTTTTTCTCAAGTATTGGCTTAGCTTTCATCGTTTTTCTCAGGACAACCAAATTAAGTAATTTATTTTGGTAATCGTATATGATTTTGCAAATTTAGGAATATCTGTCAATTATCATGTTTTATCAGATAAGTCAAGTATCGCATCAAATTCTTCGGATTTCAGTTGCATGACGCTCAATCTTCCCTGACGTATAAGTCCGATGTTTTGTAACCGTTTATCAGCTTTTATTTGTTCGAGTGTAACCGATTTCTTCAACTTTTTGAATGGGGCTAAATCAACAACTACCCAATTGGGGTCATCGGTTGTAGGATCTTGATAGTATTCATTTACCACCTTTGCAATTCCTACAATCTCTTTGCCTTCATTGCTATGATACCAAAGAACTAGGTCTCCTTTTTTCATTTCTTTCAGGTTGTTTCTGGCCTGATAATTTCTTACTCCATCCCAAAAGGTGCGTTTGTCTTTTACAAATTGATCCCAACTATACTTAAAGGGCTCTGATTTTACTAACCAATGATTCATACGTTTTCAAACATAGCTTTTTTAAACAAAAAAAATCCCGATCGATTGACCGGGATTTTTTAGAGGAAATGAAATTGGGTTATTCTGCTCCGTTTTCAAATTTGGTTTTCAAATCGTTCAACGCATCAATATCGCCAAATGTAGATTTTTCGTTGCTGTCATTAAGTTTTTTAGCCGCTTTCGAAGCTTTTTCTCTTTCACCTTCTTTTTTCTTTGTTTCTTCAACTTTCTTTTCTTCTACGTCTGCTTTCCAAAGTGAAGTGTGAGACAACACAATGCGCTTGTTCTCTTTATTGAATTCAGTGACACGGAAATTGATTACTTCATCTTCTTTCGCTGTCTTCTTATCTTCTTTCAATAATTGTTTAACAGGAGCATATCCTTCAACACCGTAAGGTAATGCTACAATCGCACTCTTATCTTCAATTTTCAAGATTGTACCTTCATGTTCTGAACCAACCGTAAAGATAGTTTCAAATGTATCCCAAGGATTATCATCCAATTGCTTGTGTCCTAAGCTCAGTCTGCGGTTTTCGTTGTCTAATTCCAAAACAACTACTTCTAGTTCCTGGTCTTTTTTAACGAATTCTGCCGGATGCTTAATTTTCTTAGTCCAGCTTAGGTCACTCACGTGTACCAAGCCATCAACACCTTCTTCTAATTCAACAAACAATCCGTAGTTGGTCATATTGCGAACAATACCTTTATGTTTTGAACCAACAGGGTATTTGGTAGCGATATTTTCCCATGGATCAGGCTTCAATTGCTTAATACCTAAAGACATTTTGCGTTCTTCTTTGTCAATTGAAAGTATTTTGGCTTCGATTTCGTCACCCAATTTCATGAAATCTTGTGGGTTACGAAGGTGTTGGCTCCAGCTCATTTCTGAAACGTGGATTAGGCCTTCTACTCCCGGTGCGATTTCAAGGAATGCACCGTAATCTGCTATGTTTACTACTTTTCCTTTGATAGACGCACCAATTTCTAATGTGTCTGCCAAATTATCCCAAGGATGTGAGGTAAGTTGTTTTAAACCAAGGCTGATGCGTTTTTTCTCGTCATCAAAATCAAGTACTACTACGTTGATTTTTTGTTCAAGTTTCAAAGCTTCCTCAGGGTGATTGATACGTCCCCA
>CAYSBE010000069.1:0-3512 GCA_964429245.1 uncultured Bifidobacteriaceae bacterium
GACGTAGATCATATTTTAAACAGCCGAAACGCATATCTTTGCACCCTTTAAAAATTATTCATCCATCTTACATATGGAAAATAAAAACTATTTGGTAATGGCGTACTATTTGTATACGCCTATTGAAGATCCTGTTGCCATCAGTGAGCAACACCTAAAATATTGCAAATCGCTTGGTCTTCGTGGTCGTATTTATTTTGCAAGTGAAGGAATTAACGGAACCATTAGCGGAACCAAAGAATCCTGCGTACAGTACATGGCTGATATGAAAGCCAATCCTGTATTTAAGGGTATCGAATTTAAAGTTGATGAACACCACGAACATACCTTCACACGAATGCATGTAAGACCAAAAGCAGAATTGGTGCATTCGGGCTTGCGAGACCCGAATTATATCAATCCCATAATAGAAACCGGAAAGAAATTAAACGGAGAAGATTTTTTGAAACTCAAGGAATCGGATGAGGATGTGGTGATACTGGATGTGCGCTCCAATTATGAAACACGCTTGGGAAGGTTCAAAAATTCCATCACCTTGGATATCGAAAATTTCAGGGAGTTTCCTGAAAAACTGGCTGAACTCGAATACCTCAAGGATAAGAAAGTTGTAACTTGCTGCACAGGCGGAATCAAATGTGAAAAGGCATCCGCACTACTTTTAAAAGAAGGTTTTAAAGATGTGTACCAGCTTCACAACGGTATTATTGGGTATGCCAAAGACACAGGCGGAAAAGATTTTGACGGAGTATTGTATGTATTTGATGGCCGTGTGGCTGTTCCCATCAACGAAGTGAATCCAACAGCAATTGCACAATGTGCAAAATGTGGTACACCCACAACGCGAAACCTTAATTGTGCCAATGTAGAATGCAACGAACAATTTAACATGTGCGAATCATGCTCAGATGAAATGGAAGGAGCGTGCAGCGATACCTGCAAAACACATCCGCGTAAACGACCTTACAATGGCACAGGTTATTATACACGTCCTCCATTAGAGGAAATAATGACGAAATAATTTCATACTTATTCATATTGAATTAATCCTAGAAATCATATTTGCTGTGATAATTATTAATTTGTTCAAATTATGAGTTGTAAGAAATATGTAATATCAGTATTGTTGATTGCCTATGCTTATTCAGTATCTGCACAAGTGGCTGACACCTCATCATGGCAGAATGAGGCACTTGATAGTATTTACATTGGTGAGGTTGAAAATGTAACAGGGTCACCTAAAGTACTTCATGCTGAACCTTTATTTATTGATTTAATACGCGACTTAGGTGCTCGTAAGGGTGAAAAGGAATGGAATGTTGGATTGGGTATGACGGATAGGAATAAGTACGACAGCTATACAACGTTGATTGAATATGAATGGGCTCCTATTAATCATTTAGGATTGGAAGTGGAATTGCCGTTTAGTATTTACCACAATCGGTCTGGTGATGCATATATTGATAGTATTCCTTCAAGTAAGTTAAACGGGTTAAAACTTGCAGCACAATATACATTTTTCGTTTCTTTGAAATACAGCACCTCATTGGCAATTGGTTATTTACACGAGTTTACTATGGTGCCCTTTAATAATTATGGTGAAAAAGCCATTTATAACGGAAATATATTCAGCCCTTTTTTGGTTGCAGCTAAAAGATGGGGAGAAAATTTTCACACACTGATTTATACAGGACCTGTAATTGAAAATCAAAATAACTATTTTGGATTAACTCAAATGTTGTATAATGTAAATGCAAATTTTCATTACATGATAACCGGTACACGAAATTTTGTTGGTGTTGAGTTGAATAACTGGTTTCAATCAAATGACTATGATCTTACGATACGTCCACAGATGCGTGTTTCAGTAGCACCTAATTTGTTAGTGGGCATTGTAGCTGGTATTCCAATTAATCGTGAATCGGAAAGGCTAAGTACATTCATACGAATTATTTATGAACCCGGACATAAGAATTTACATAAACGGGTTTATTAATTAGAGTTTTATTTTTTCATCACCTTCTTTATAAGGAAGATAAAGCAATACCAAGCGCATCATCTCACTGTCATCATTCATACCCCATTCAAAAAGTACATCCTGTGGAGGATTGTAAGGATTTTCAGGATTTCGAGCAGAATTATCATAAAAAGCCTCCGCATGGAGCACCGAGCCAGCCGGTATTTTGACCATGTTTTTGAATCGGTAAAACTCTTGCCAGTTAAAATCCCATTGGGGAATTTCTATTAATTTGATGGTGTCGTTAGTTGGCGTTACGGCATAGGCAATAAAATATTTCCCCAACCGATGCATATGCGGATTGATATTTAAAAGTGAAACATCATTGTGAAATTTCACATTGATGTGTGCCACGAAATTACTGTCGTTGGCTTTGATATACCATTTTCCATCCGGTGCCGGATTCTTGGGTTTAAATGCAGCAAAACCAATATTTCTATCGGGTGCTTTGGCTGAGAAAAAGATAAAAAACTTTGATAAATCTTTTTGAGGAATTGGGGTGGGTGAATAGTGAAAATTGCGAATAAGCAATACACCTTTTTTGGGCATTACAAACCCGATGCCTTTTGGGTATTGCTGAACCGATGTGCCGGGTAACCAACCATTGTGATACATTTCTACTGGCATTTCTCCACTTTGTCCAATTAAATTAAAGTAGCGAAAATCATGGTCGTCTTTAACCCTGTTTAAGGTGTCTGCATCGTAGACAAAATAGTTGGGTCCGCTAAATACATCTACATCATCTTCAACAGCAATTATTTGGTAGCTGGCATGATGTACGACACTTTTGTTGCCGGCAATAAACTCTATGGCACTGGCAAAGGTGTCATGCTTTAATTCAAACGGAATTTTATAACAGATATATACATTTTGATTGGTCGGTGGAACTATGAATGTATCTTTCATGCTCAATACCAAATCAGGTTTGCGGTTAACCTGCGAGCCACCTTGGTATTTTAAAACAGTGGATTTGATGGGTTCATTTCCTTTGGTGCAGCCTGAATCAATCCATTGCAATATTTTTATTTTTTCAGTTGATGAAAGCGCTTTGCTATTTGCAAAATCACGGTAGTGGTTATTTGCTTTCCAAGGTGGCATGTAACCGCTTGAAATTACATACCTAATAAATTCCGAACGTTTCTTAATATCATCATACTGCTCTAATGAAAATGGAGCATAACCATCTTGTCGGTGGCACGAAACACATTTTTTATCAATAATGGATTTTACTTCAGCGTAAGTAATCACTTGTGCGAATCCAATATTGGTAATCAATATTCCTATAATCAGTAATGCTTGTTTCTTCATTTATTATTTACAACAACTACTTGGTGATTTGGAAAATAAGTGACTAAGAATTTGCGAAGCGGTTCTAAAGCAGGACCATTAGTTACCTTCCCATTTGTATCAAATGTAGAGCCATGACAAGGACATGAAAAACTGTTGTCGGCTATTAAATTTGTTAGGCAGCCATTATGTGAGCATGTCATATCAAACG
>CAYSBE010000069.1:3612-14088 GCA_964429245.1 uncultured Bifidobacteriaceae bacterium
CCTGCAATAAAAAAATCAGGAGGAGTTGGAAACTCAATTTTTAGAGATTGTTTTGTCTCATTAGTCCCTGATTCCTCATCTTTCATACAAGCCTGTATAGCCAAAATTCCAGGAACAAAAAATTTAATAAAATCACCCCGATGCATACTTAGTAGATGCCTCCCACTTTGCGTGCATTCCAATCGGCATGTGTTTCAAAAATTGGTAATGTTGCAGGCTGAGTGGTTAGGTTTGCAGTATCCGTAAGCGATTTCATGAAAGCGATAATTTCATTAATTTCTTGTTTAGTTAAGTATAGCGAATCTGATGATAATGTTTGATAAGGAACATGAATTCCCATGCCGGCACCACCGCCATTGTTATAAAAATCCATTACATCTTCAAGTGTTTTGTAGGCGCCATTATGCATGTAAGGCGCAGTGAGCGCTATATTTCGAATAGTGGGCGTTTTAAACGAATGCTCATAAAAATCCACATCTTCCTTAAGCTTTCCTTTGGCACGGCCCTTATCCGGGTCAAGTTTTAGGTTTGCTGCATAAGGATTTTCAGGAACTCCCAAAACTTCGCTTTCGCTATCGTTGAAATTTGGAGGCACAATCCCTGCAAATACAGGAGCAAAATGACATGTACCACAATTAGCCTTGCCCATAAACAAGTTAAACCCATTGTATACAGATTGGTCAATTTTAGCAATTTCGCCACGTACATATTGGTCAAATGTAGACTGAAACCCGTGTAACGAACTTACATATGCAGCCAAAGCGAATGATATGTTTTGTTTGCTAATTGATTGGCTGGTTGTGTTGAATGCATTATCAAATAACTTTTTGTATTCATTGCTTTGATTTAATTTCCCAATAATGGTTAGCATATTAGTATTAAACTCATCTGCACTCGCTACTACATGTTCCATTTGGTCTTCCAATCCTTCAGCACGTAGGTCATGGAAGAAACGCTCGCTGTACACACAGTTTAATAAGGTGGGTGAATTTCGTCCAACATTGTGTTGCATGCCCATAGCAATACTTTTAGGCAACCCATCTGTAAATCCTTTTTCTGGATTATGGCAACTGGCACAACTGCGTTCGTTATTTGAGGATAAAATCGGATCATAAAACAACATTCTTCCCAATTGTTGCACTTCAGTTCGTTGATATCTTTTTGGAACGGAGGTGTAATATGAAGCATTTAGCAAATCATTAGAGAAAATATTTTTTGCATTCAAATTTATCGCAGATTTGTTATCTAAATTGCCAACCTCATCAGCGGTTTCAACGCCTAACAACAAATGAGCTTCTTGAATTGATTCAAACAAAGGGTTTAAACAATTTTTAAGAAGTGACAGCCGATCCAATGATTCAAAACTTTTAGCTGCATTAAGCTGCTTTTTTGCTAATGCTAGCTGGCTATTTATTGTTTTCCATAGCTTAGGATTGCGATCTTCAATTGGCTTTTGGTAGCAAGTCATAATTTCTTGTTGTGATTGCATTACGGTGATTGCATCTGTTAATGCATAACCCGATCCTGGGACATCAAATCCTGTTAGCCCCAATGTAAACAATCGAATGAGTTCCATGCGCATTGACTCCAATGCAATACGGTCATAAATTTTGGTTTGAACTTGATATTGGTTAAGCACATTATCTAATAGGTTGATTTGTTCGGTTACCTCATCCCACACAATTGAATCTGAAAACAACATTTCATCAATTACTTGCAACCCTTTGGGTTTAATAACAAGTAATGAAGGAGCCGTTTTATCCAATTTTGGAAGTGGTGCTCCATTTATATATTCTTTTATGAAAATTGGATCGATATACTCCCAAATACCTTCTACACTTTTGAATGAACTGCGCACAGTTAAGTATGCTACCGCTGTTTCATTGCTTATTTTTGAATCAACTTTTTGGCGTGATACGCATTCACCGAGTATTTTTATAGATTGCTTGAATGATACCATATTTTTAAGGTATAATTCAGTGACCAATTCGTGAGGGGATTTCTCATCTTGTTTTGTTGCGCCAAAAATGACAATTAAACAAAATACTGCAGCAATCAAAGGCCATTTCAAGTTATTTTTCATATCGAAAGTTCATTTTACATAAAATCCTGAAAGCCTCTAGTGAGGCTTTCAGGATAAAGAAATATAAGAATAAGGTTAAAGTTAAAGGCTTGTAAGTGTAAAGAATGTATTATTCTACAATCACTTTAATTTTTTCACCTTCCGTATTCATGATGAAATATGCACCCGGTGTTAAGTCAGATACGTTGATTACTTCTGCATCACGCAATACTTTCACACGCTTGCCGGTCATGTCATAAATTGCTACATCTGAGATTTTGTTTAGGTGTAACTCAGTTGCAACCGGATTTGGATATGCAGTGAATGCATTACCTGCTTTTTTGCTGTTAAAGAAATCTTCAAGTGAAGTAGGAATTCCGTCCCATCCACTGATTGCGTACGTCAATGAATTGTTATATGGAAAAGTATTTCCACCGTCTGGATGTTGTGAGTTGAAAAGGAATGTTTTTGAATCCAATGCAATTCCACCTGTAATTTCAGCACCCGGAGAACATGCAGTGATACGTACCAAATCAGAGAATGTTGGATTAGTAATGGACATGTCTAATAAAAATGATTCACAAACAGTTTGGCTACCTGATTGGTATTCAGCAGGCATACGGTTCCAGCTTCTGCCGTTCAAATCTTCTTGAATAATCATATACGTTTTGTTGCCTATGTATGCAAAGTTTAGACCATCAGGATTTGAGAAATGAATGGCTGGATAACTAGAAACACCTGCTGAAGAAGATGAACCTGAAAAAGGACCACCTTCAAGGAAGGTAGTTACAACACCTGTTACAGGGTCAATTACCAAAACACGTCCGTAGTAATCTCTATAAGCACCATTGCGAACTGAATCAGCGGCTACTGCGTCTGTTCCAGGGAAAGGCATTCCATTTACAGCTTGGTAGCGTATTTTGTAAGCTTCAACCAAGTGTGTAGGAATTGTTCCGTTTGCTGCAGCGCCATTTCTGAACGCAGTTCCAGGGTTGTCATTTCCTGTTTCAGTAACATATATTTTTCCGGTGTTATTGTTTACTGCACCCCACTCTAAACGCGTGAACATAGTTGCACCTCTGCGTAAAGCAACCGTACGCAATGCGATTAACGTATCTAAGTTGTTTTCAATGGTAATCCAGTTGTTTGGAGCACCTTGTTTATGAATATAAAGTTGTCCTGTATTAAAATCACCTGCTGTTGTTGCAACAAATTTTCCTAACAAACCAGGTGTGTTGTCATCAAATAAATAAACAGTTTTGTTATCATTCATAATAGCGCCACCTTCCCAACCGGCACGGCCCCAGTTGTACTGTTTGCGAATTGCTTTACCTTCCTTAGGATCTATTTCTACAAACCAGTTTAGGTTTTGGAAACGCTTAATTGATTTTCCGTTGAAGCCAGGGAAACCTGCTGGAGTAGTTGTTCCAATAACAAAATCAGTAGTATCGCGGAAACCTGTTGAAATCTGCGCATTGCTGTTTTGCATCCATTCTTCAGCTGTCCATATTCTGCCATCAGGTGCAATGATACCACCACAGTTCATACCGGTTTCACCAACTGTATTTACAAAGTCAACATTAAAGAACTTGCCATCGCGACCGTCTGTAAGTGTTTGTGGAACAATTTCCAATACGTCTCCGTTTAATCTTTTGATTTTAAAAACGGTCATACCGCCACCATCACCAATGCTATCATTTTTGATAGTCATTTCGTGGTTTACGCTAACCCAGCCTAATTCTCCGGCTGATAATTTGGTAGGATCTGTTTCAGGTGTGAATCCGATAAAGTCATGCCATTGCTTAGCCAAACTCTGACCGGCAGCATTGCCATAAGTACCTGTTGTTTTTACCGTATCTACTCCACCAACAAATATAACTTGTTGTGTAAGCGGAGATTTTGGCATCCATACAGTTTTTTGTGACCAACTTGTGTCAATCTGCACAGGGAAAGGGATTTGAGCCATTGCTGCGAATGCAGTTGCAACAAATGAAGCTGAAAGTAATAGTTTTTTCATTGATAATTGGGTGTTAATTGTTGGCACAAATATTCGGTGTAGAGGTTAACGCAAATCGTGCTTTGGGTTAGGTTTAACTTACGTTTTGGTTAATTTTCTGCATGAGTAATGTTAATTGTTTTCAGTTTTTTAGATTGAATCTATATAATGTAAAATGATTAGCTAGAGCTAAACAGAAATTTGAACTATATTTGCCCCCTTTCTTTATAAAAATCATGATTACAGTTTCGAATCTTTCTCTTCGCTATGGCAAACGTGTGCTGTTTGAAGATGTGAATGTTAAATTCACTCCGGGCAACTGCTATGGAATTATTGGCGCCAATGGTGCAGGTAAATCAACCCTGCTAAAAATTATGTCGGGAGAAATTGACCCTTCCACAGGCAATGTTTCCATTACCCCTGGTGAGCGCATGAGTGTGCTAAAACAAAATCACTTTGAATTTGATGAGTATCCCGTATTGCAAACAGTAATTATGGGAAATAAGAAGCTATGGGAAATTATGAAAGAAAAAGATGCGCTTTATGCCAAACCTGATTTTACTGATGCAGATGGTGAGAGGGTAGGAGAGTTGGAAGGTCTTTTTGCCGAAATGGAAGGTTGGAATGCCGAAAGCGATGCGGCAGAAATGTTGAGCAACCTTGGTGTGAAGGAAGAATTGCACAGCAAATTAATGAATGAATTGAGTGGTAAAGAAAAAGTGCGTGTGTTGCTTGCTCAGGCTTTGTTTGGTAATCCGGATATTTTGCTTTTAGATGAACCTACCAACGATATTGATGTAGAAACGATTACTTGGCTTGAGAATTTCTTGGCCGATTTTCAAAATACGGTTATTGTAGTTTCCCACGACCGTCACTTTTTGGATGCGGTGTGTACCCACATAGCCGACATTGATTTTGGGAAAGTGCAACTGTACACCGGTAATTATACTTTCTGGTACGAAAGCAGCCAGTTGGCACTTCGCCAACGCTCCGATCAAAACAAAAAAGTAGAGGACAAGCGTAAGGAGTTGCAAGAGTTTATTGAACGTTTTAGTGCTAACGCTTCTAAATCGAGACAAGCAACCAGCCGAAAGAAATTATTAGAAAAATTAGTGGTAGATGAAATTAAACCTTCTACCAGAAAATATCCGGGCATTATTTTTAGGGCCGACCGTGATTGTGGTGACCAGATATTGAGGGTTGAGCATTTAAGTAAAACAACAGATGATGGCACGGTGCTATTTAAAGATATCACATTCACACTAGATAAAGGTGATAAGGTAGCCATCATATCTAAAGACCATTTAGCCATAACTGCTTTCTTCGAAATCATTGCTGGCGAAATGAATCACGACAAAGGCGAATTCGTATGGGGCCAAACCATAACCCGCTCTTATTTGCCAAATGAAAATCACAAATTCTTTTCCTCAGATTATAATTTGATAGATTGGTTGCGACAGTTTTCAACCGAGAAAGATGAAACCTATATCAGGGGTTTTTTAGGCAAAATGCTTTTCAGCGGGGAAGAAGTGTTTAAGAAATCAAACGTATTGAGCGGAGGCGAAAAAGTAAGGTGCATGGTATCGCGCATGATGCTTACCAACGCCAATTGCCTATTGCTTGATGAACCAACCAATCACTTGGATTTGGAAACCATTACGGCATTTAACGAAGCCCTGCAAGATTGGAAACATATTGTTATTTTCTCTTCTCATGACCACACGTTTACACAAAGTGTTGCTAACCGAATTATTGAACTTACACCGGGTGGTGTAATTGATAAGCGCATGACGTATGATGAATACTTGGAAGATGAACGGGTGAAAGAACAGCGCGCCAAATTGTATGGCGAATCAGTTTCTATTTAAATATTTCCAGTACTGATTTGCTTCAGTTTTCTTCGGTGTATTTTTTAAAATTATCCAAGATCGCCTGCCAACCTTGTTTTTGTAATTCAATGGGATTTTCCGTTTCAGGGTCAAAGGTTATTGTTACTTCTGTTTGGCCGTTTATGTCTTTGAAATTAATGCTGCATTGCCTGTCGCCAAATTCATAGGTAAAGTTTTCACCATGATTAATTTCTGAATAAACGGCATCAAAATCAAAACCGAAACTTCCGTCACACGCTTCCATCCTAGCTACATATCGTCCTCCAACCTGCATGTCATTTGAAGCGGATGGGCAATGCCAACTAGGATCTGCAAAATTCCATTTGGTGATATGTTGGGGTTTTGTGTAGTACTCCCAAACTTTTTGCTTTGATGCCAATATAATTGCGCTAACTATTATTTTCTGCATTTTTTGATGTGTAAATAATTTACAATCTAAATTAAAAATTTTGAATCCATTATTAAGAAGATGTCTAATTCTTATTGTTGTCAATATTTGAAAGAGTAAAGGATAACTATGCTGTTATCAAACGGGTTGTAACAACATATTTAACCCAAAGTATCAATTTAATATGGCATTAAGGGTTGCAGTTGTTGCAATGCATCGGGTCTTCGTGTGTTTTTTGATTGGGATACATTTCTTCTTTTGTAAATTGGCAATGTTGGCAAATGTAGGTATAACTAATTATGGCTTGAGTTGGACTCCCACATAAGCTGCAAGCTAAGCCACGATTGGTATTTGTTATGCCAAAGCCGGGCATCTCACAGTTTGGGCAAGTCGACTTAATTTTTTCTAACAATTTTTGCGTAGCTTTTTTAATCACCTCCATTCGGGTTGGATTATACATCGCCCTCATATCTGTTTCCACATATACTGCATTGTATTTTGAACGGAGCTGCTCAAAAAGTTGTTTCAATTTTTCTATATTGGTTATCCCTTTATATATATCTATATGTTCATCTTTTGATTTGCGAAGTATCAGCCCATGACCGGGGAAATTTGCCTGGCTTGCAAATTCCATGAGCTCATCTTCTGTTTGAATTTGTTTGCCATTAAAATTAGTAGATGTACTAAGCTCTCTTACAATGATTTCAATGTGGTGTTTAAGGTCAATAAAAATTAAAAACTCGTCATCGGCATTTACAAAATATAGGTAAGGATGAGGCCCAAATGAGCCCTCACTGGCTATGCCCAAATCACATTTGCTCCATTTCATTGCTCGCAAACATTTTTCTCTGGCTGTGGCTATTGGGTCAAGTTCTCTTGCTATTTCTCCGGTAAACGTGCCCAATTGGTCAGTATCGTAAGTGGGGTCAACAAAACAATTTACGCCTAATTCTTTTTCAAGCAGAGGTGCTATCACGTTTTCCTTTTCGTGTTTTGTAGCAATAACTAACTTTCTGTGTTGAAACATGAGATTGATTTGCAATGGTAGTTGATGTATGCAGTTTAATTTTTACAATAAAAAACCAAAGGACAATTTAATCATATCGAAATCCCTATAATAAGATAAAACTAGTTTTTGGTAATTGTATGACAGTTCACAAAAGACACGTGAATGTTTGAAAACCTTTCTTTCTATTCCCATTCCAATCTGAAATCCATGTGAAGCTCTGTCAATATCATAAAACGATTCCCTAATCCTAGCATAGCTATATCCTATGCGTGCCCGGTAGTACAAGTTGTTTGTTTTTTTTAGAGGGATGATGACACCAAATAAATATTGATTTGTTCTTAAAGCACTATCAGCTGTCACTCCAAGTGAAATAGAATCTTGTATTTTATAATTAGAAAACGAAGCTTGTGCAAATGGAATGAGTAAACTTATTTCAGGATGTCCTATTTGAAAACCAAAACCCCAGAAATATTTTGATTGGGTTTCATAATTCAGTTTCAATTTTTCATTACGTATAAAATCAATCCCATTTTCAACAAAGGGACGTAACATTAAATGAGGTCCCGAATAGGTAGATTGTGCAAATGCAGTTTGGCAAAGCAACACAATCAATAAGATTAGCGTAATTTTTTTCATGTGTTTGAAATAAAGAGACTTCAATAAAAATAAATTATTACTTACATCAAAATCAAGTTATGTTATCATTTACATTATAGCTGTTTGTTAACAGGTTGTAACGTAAGCAGGATTCTATACAATCCTATATAGCAAAACAAATACGATTTACTGTAATAGCATATATTCAAGTTTAATGAACGTATGAAGATGCTATTCAGTAGCGAATGCTCTTGCAGCAGCATTACCTAAATCGATGTATTCCTCTTTTCCTGTACTTACTTTTACAAATTGAATGTTACCGCCTTTAAACGTTCCCGGTGATGCATATAATTTACTTACAGGGTCGCCACTGTCAAATCCAACACAAAGGCCATCACCCACAAGGGTAAATTTGCCAATTTGTGCGGTCATTGGTCCTTGCGCAACTGCTTTTTGGTTTATGTACAGCGTCATTGTTCCCATCGACTCACCATGAGCTCCGGCTTTTTCTTTAACAAATGCCATTCCCACCGTGTATCTGCCGGGTTTAAGTGTTGTTGGTGAAACCAATTGCTGTTGAGTTATACCCAGAAAATTGTATACATAATACAACTTATGGTCTTTTATAAAGAGGCTATGACCACCAAAACGAGAACCATGTGCAAAGATTACTCCTGAGGCATTTGCATCAGTGATATTTATATTGGCAACTATTTTGAACGATTTGCCTCTCACATTTACTGCCACCGCTTCCGGTACAGCGCTGGTATTTGGATAATACGTATAGGTATCTTTCTCTTTTTCTTCTGTTGGTCTTGGAGTAGTAATGATTTGCATCGTGGTACGGTCATCAAGTGGCAATGCATTATTTTTAATGGCTTCTTCCATCCATAGTTTCTTTAATGCTTCCAGTTTTTCAGGATGCTCTTTGGCCAAATCTTTAGATTCTGAACGATCAACTTCTACATGGTATAATTCCCATTTATCCTTGTCAAAATTTCCTTTATCGGTTAGGGGAGCATGCACAGCAATTGCTTTCCATCCATCTTGCCAAATAGCACGTGTGCCCAACATGCTATAATACTGAACATGTTTTTGAGAGGGATCATTGGGTTTTGCATCAAAACTGTATTTCATTGATACGCCTGATAATGGATATTGTTCAACACCCCTATAAACTTTAGGCATTTCTAAACCGCATATTTCTAAAATGGTAGGAACAATGTCCACCGCATGGTGGTATTGGTTTCTTACCTCACCTTTTGCCTTAATTCCCTTAGGCCATGTGATGGTTAGTGGACAAGTGGTTCCTCCGGCATAATTGGAGTAACGCTTAAACATTTTGAAAGGAGTGGATAAGGCAGCTGCCCAGCCGGTAGGATAATGTTCATAGGTGTTTGGCCCTCCCAATTCATCAATCAATTTCATGTTTTCAGCAAGGTCATCAGGGAAGCCATTGAAGAATTTATTTTCGTTTACCGAACCGTTAGGAGTTCCTTCTCCGGAAGCTCCGTTATCAGATGCATACATGATGATGGTATTTTCATATTGACCTGTAGCTTTCAAATAATCAACAATGCGGCCAATTTGTACATCGGTATATTCTGAAAAAGCAGCATATACTTCACATAGCCTAGAGAATAATTTTTTTTCGTCAGCACTTAATGTTTCCCACGGCCTAACAGCGTCAGCAGGGTTGGCCATATCTCCCGGCATCGGGTTCCATTCCGTAAGTGTTGTGCCTTTGGGTAAAATTCCTTTTTCGATCATGCGGGGCAAAACCCATTTGCGGTACGCATCGTAACCATCATCAAATTTACCTTTGTATTTTGCGATATAATCTTTTGGTGCCTGATGCGGAGCATGATTTGCTCCCGGACAATACCACATAAACCAAGGCTTTGATGGATTGGCCGATTTTTGGTCACTAATCATTTTGATGGCTTGGTCAGCTAAATCTTTGGATAAATGATAACCTTCTTCGGGGCCATATGGCTGTTCTATCGCATGGTTGTCTTCGGTTAAATCGGGATAATACTGGTTGGTTTCTCCTCCAATAAATCCGTAAAAACGATCGTAACCCTGTTGTAATGGCCACTGACTTTTATTAGAGCCGGCTGATAAATCAGTTTCGGGTACATTGTGGTTTTTGCCAATCCAAAACGTACTCCAGCCATTGTCGTTTAATATTTGCGCCATGGTAGCTGTTTGAGGAGGCAACTGACAACTAAAGCCCGGAAATCCATTTGCACCTTCGGTTATCACGCCCATACCATTAAGGTTATGATTACGACCTGTATTTATACATGAACGTGTTGGCGAACAAAGTGCAACTGTTTGCCACTGGGTATAGGTTATTCCATCTGCAGCCAACTTATCAAGTGTAGGCATATTTATGCGGCCACCGTAAGGTGACCAAGCCGCTAAACCTGTATCATCAAACAAAATAAACAATATGTTTGGTGAACCCTCAGGTGCTTTTTTACGAATGAAGGGAGCCCAATCTGCTTTTGAATCACGGACATCTAATTTAAT
>CAYSBE010000070.1:0-13972 GCA_964429245.1 uncultured Bifidobacteriaceae bacterium
GGTTAAAATACGATTTCCATTTGATAACGTGGCGTTAGTCTCTTGTGTCTCAATAATTCGAGATCGAAAAAACTGACTGCCAGCATAAAACTTGAATAGAGTGACAAAGCTCCAAGTTTGCAAGTCACACCCCTGACACAAAACCACGTTATAGGAAGTCCCATTCCCTGTCGAGTTAAAGATTGTCAATTTTGAAAATCATTTTTTTAGTCCAACTTATTTCCTCTTCTAGTGCTCTATTATAATTTTTAAATTCTTTTATTTCATTTCTTTCCCTCATTTCAATTAATGAAGTTAAATAATTCTGAAGAGATTTTTTTGCTTCTGTCTTTCTGTCAAGCCTAAGTAGAGTAATAGCCTCCTCTTTGTGTAATCTTAAAGGAGGATTTACATTTAATGCCTTTGCTTTGTATAAGAGTGCAAATACTTCCTCATTTGATTCTTTTGTATTTGAGACTCGTCTTTTTATTATCGCTTTGATTATATAATCAGACTCTGTAGCAACATTGTTTCCAATATTACGACTTACAAGTTCATTTGCTGCAATATGATGAGCAAAGTGTTCAAGTTCAATCCATGCATTGTATGTATTGATAAATGATACTTTCTTTAGGTAACTAGACTGAGTAAAGTAGTCAAAATTATCTGGTAAACCAAGTGAGTTAATTCGAGAATCTAATGTGGGATGGGTGCCAGATCCTGAAAGTGCAAGATAGTTCCCCGTTAGAATACAGTAGTTCCTGATACGATAAAGTGCTACCGATAACCCAGTTTTGTTATACTTAAGAAGTTCAAGAATTTCTTTTGCAATATTGTCGGCTTCAATCTCTTGCTGTTGGCTATACTTAATCCCAAGCCTCTGAGTAACTTCTTGTGAAATAATTGTCGCCCCAATTGCAGTTGAAGCTGTTAACACTCCCGGAATATAGTCTTTATTATTTGCTGCCAAATAAACATCCGCTGTTGCTGCAACCCCCGTTGCGAAAGCCGCCCAAAATTCAGCCTTTTTCTTTCTGTCAACAATTTGATTGAAGTTAAGTACATGGTGGTCTAAAACAAAATGTGCAACCTCATGAGTTAAAATACCTAATAATTCATCCTCACTTTGTATAGTCGATAAAAGTCCCGTAGAAATAAAAATACAACCATTAGGCAAGGTAAATGCGTTGGGCTCTGGGTCTTTAATGATCTTTATAAAAAGATTACCTGGTCTTTTGTCTCTTAAAATACCTTCATGTATCTTATTTACCAAAACATATAGATAATCCTCAAAATATTCTTCTTCATAAAACCTGTCGTAAGCATGCAGTGTGTTAATATACTCTATTGCTTCATTATTCAATTCGTTACGTATATCATATTGATAACCCTTAATGAGTAAATTGGCAAGTGTTCCATTAAACAACAGATACTTATTCCATATTTTGTCCCTAGTCTCATAGTCATTACAAACAAATTTTTCAATTTTCTTTGAATCAAAACTAATCAGAAGCCCAGCTTTATCTTTAGCCATAATTTGAACTGATGGGTAACCATCATTGTAGCTCCAAATAAGACCATAAACAAATAGTTCAGCATCTTTCTTTATTTCGGGACCGATTTTCTCTAAAGCAACAATTTTCAAAGGTTCAGAAAATGTGATGTCTTGACTGTACAATGATTTTGTGCAAAAGGTCAAGACGATGAATGTTATAATAATATGCCTAATAAATTTCATTATTGTTAATTATAATTAGTAAGTCTTAGGGTTTACCGTTAACTAGCATATCAGCGAAACAAATCCGATTTGTAATTCGACCAATATTCCAATTTGGTTGGATACGTGCAACCCGTTTCGGTTGTTGTTAGGTATAATGTGTAAGGGATTGGGAGTGTTATGGTTCATAGTTATAGATACTTAGGCAATACGATATTAGCAGATATGCTTAATACATGCAACACTTTTTTTATGTTTTTTGCATGTGCTGCGGTTTTATAAACTTGCCCTTATATAATTTCGTACTTAACTTTCCCTAAGGTGTTCATGTTATCCATGCATGGTGCCACCTCTCCAATACCCAACCAACTTAACCCTTGTAGGTATCGTGTAGTCCTATGCCGTTTAGTATTTGGGCTTTGTATTTTTCAATACGCGCCAGCCGGGTTGCTGCTTGTTTGGGTTGCGAAAAATGTATGGTGTATCCCCGTTGTCGCCCGGGTGTAAGTGCATAAAATGCTTTTTTAAATACTGCATCGGTTTCAAATGCCTGCATCAGTTCGTTAGGTATGGGTTCGGGATTTTTCTTAAGCACTACTTTCTTTCCACTTTCTTCTATGGCCATTGCTTCCAGTACATAGGATGTCAAGATGTCCTTTACTTTTTCAATGTCTGCACTGTTGGTAAACTTCACCAACCTCCCTGCTTGTATGTTTCCTTGCTGTTGAAGCATGTGGTGTGTATCGGCCAACAGCGCCCCTTTGTAAAAACTGATATTAGCCGAATGTTTTAATGCATTTACCGATACTATGTTTTTGCCATGTAGTGTGTAAACAGGTACGCCCCATTTAATTTCTTCTTGCAAGCCTGTTTCTAACACAATTTGCCTGAGCAGTTCCAATTCCTCCCGCCAGTTATTTACCTTACACTGTGGTGTAGCACCATATTTGCAGCGCATGCAGCCATCTAGTAAATACTTGTCAACTTGGGGGTTCATCTGATGCTGCATATTTGTAGTTTTTATAAATTGAATACAAACGTACACTTCATTAACAATAAAATGAAGTTGTAAGTTAGGGTAACACGATTAAGAGGCTAAGTAGTTTAAACGTATTAGATAGCAAATAATCAATGCAATTTTAATTGGAGTTAGCGGCAAATGGCTATTGGTGTCTGGCATTATTGTTATCATGTTTCAATTCCATTTAACTTTCAATGTGAATGTTTTTGTCCAACATTACTTATTAGCGGAATAGTTTTAAATAGTTTTCAAAGGCAAATACCCGATTGCGTTTAAAGCCTGTCAACTCTACTAATATGCCAAGTCTCATAAAGTCATTCAATAATCTTGAAACTGTAGGTACACTTACATGTAATGCTTCTGCAATACTTTGCATATCGGTAATGGGTTGACTGTATAAATATTGCAACGCGTTTTTTGCCAGTAGTTGCTTTTTTCCAAGGGTAATAATTTTAGTTTCTAAGTTCGACCGCAGTTCGATGATTTTTTTAAATGTGTGAATAGCGTTTTCAGCCGTTACCCGTATGCCTTCTAAAAAGAATTTTAGCCATTGCACCAAATCATTTTTGGTACGCACTGTAGTTAGGTTATTATAGTAGTGCTCTCTGTTTTTTTCAAAAAAATCTGAAAGGTAAAGCGTAGGCTTAACCAGTAAGCCAGAGTTTACCATATAAAGGGTAATTAGCAAACGGCCAATTCTACCATTACCATCTAAAAATGGGTGAATGGTTTCGAACTGGTAATGTAAAATTCCAATTTTAATTAAGTGTGGCAAGTTACTGTGTTTGCTATGAATAAATTTTTCTAAATCAGTCATATATTCCAACACACCCTCTTGGTGCGGAGGAATAAATTTAGCATCAGCCAGGCTGTTGCCACCAATCCAGTTTTGACTGGTGCGAAACTCTCCCGGTTGTTTGTGTGTGCCACGCACTCCTTGGAGCAAAATCTTATGGGTTTTTTTTAGCAGCCGATTACTTAGCGGTAAATTACTTAAGTCGGCAATTGCAGTGTTCATTGCCTGCACATAGTTTTGTACTTCTTGCCAATCGTCTTTTTTTTCCGGGTTAATGTATTCTACTTTTTGTACGGCCTCGTCTATATTAGTTTGTGTGCCCTCAATTCTGCTACTTTTTGTACCTTCTTTTATCACGTGCATTTTTATAAAAAAATCCACATCCGGTATCAGTTGACTAAAGGCATTAAGCTCTCCCAATTTTTGGTCGGCTTGGCTTAATAGCAATGCCACGGCATCGTTGTTTAAATGCCATTGGGTATCAATTAATGTGGGTTCAAAGCTTTTGTATTCAAGTCTTTGGACTAATTTTCCGGCTTTAAAACTATTTATATTCATTGTTTATATAACTAGAAGCAAGTGCAAATATAATTATTTATATTTTCACTTATGCTGTTTTGTGAAAATATGGTTATTTATATTTTCAGTTCAAGCCAAGCTAATTTCCCTCAACTGCTTCCAACAATCATTTACTTTACACTGAGGTGTAGCAACATATTTGCAGCGCATGCAGCCATCTAGTAAATACTTGTCAACTTGTGGGTTCATCTGATGCTGCATGTTTGCACTTTTTATAAATTGAATACAAACGTACACTTCATTAACAATAAAATGAAGTTGGATGGAAGCATGATTTTTTACTGAACAAAACTTTCAATTGTTACCTGTATCGTATCAATTTTGTTGTTCACAGTTAAATATATCTGCGAATTGTAGTTCCCTGTAACCATACCTGCTCGGTTCACTGTAAATGAAATGTCGCTAACCTGTCCGGCCGGCAAAGTACCCGTTGGCGTGGATGCAGATAGGTAGTTGTTGGAAACGGCAATTGAATAATTGAGTGGAGATGTTTCGGGATTACCAATGGAAATTGTTTTGGTATTTTCAAATGGGGCTATGGTAATAGAATCAGGCACTGAATAACCCACAACAGCACGTACATAAATCATTTTACTACCATGGTCTGAAGCGATCTCAATATAGCTTTCATGAAACCCGTTTGGAGTATTACTAAAATCAGTTGAAACCCTTAATGTATCGGCTGATGATGTTATAGAATAATCAAAATTATCTACAACTATCCAAGGAGCATTAATGTCTTGGTATACAATATATGATGTCTCGGTAAACGGAACAGTTGTAATGATAATTTCCTTAACTTCCGGTCCATTGAAAAATAATGAATCAACGGAAGTAACTAAAACGGATTTGTTGTTAAAATTACCGGGCAAATTAATTATTCCCTCATCTTTATCTTTTTTACACGAATGAGTAATCACTGTTGAAATAATTACTACTATCATGAATACTATTCGATTCATACTTTTTACATTTAGGTAATTTGTTGGTTTCGTTTAAATCTTCACTGCAATCCCAATACCTATGTTGATATTTTGTATTGATTGGCTAATGGTATTACGTATTCTGACTCCCTCATCTGATACAGTTTCAACATTGTTGAACTCCGGATTTGAGTAAGCGTAATCAATTTGGGTTATAAGAAATAATTTTTTTCCTATTTCAAATTTAAATCCTGCACCTAAAAGGAAAGCGAATGAAGTGGAAATGACACTGCTTTGTTTTATCCAACCAGTTCCTCTAGCTCCTGTTATATCAAATGTCATATCGGGTGATGCAACGCTCGCAAAACCAAACATAGCCCGTGGGTCGAATGTTACTTTTTGAGTTATAGGGAAAGAACCAAAACCACCTATTAGCAATGCGCCAAGCGTCCAAGGTTTACTTTCAACAACCCACGTGGTTCCGAAAAACCGAGATGCAAATCCATTTGCTACACTTTGAACATCGAGAGGGTTTGCTTGGCTACGTAATAAAGCAGTAATTCCAAAATTGCTACCACCTAGTTTATGCGCAAATGAAATATCGTATGAAACTCCGGTATTAGCCAATCCAGCGTTTGTGTTTGCTAAATCTTTACTGGCAAAGTCTCCAATTGGAATACTGGGGCCAATCGTTATTCCAATATACCCATTATTATCTTGTGCATTTATCTGTATGCTAAAAAGTAGAAGTGTAAGACTCCCAATTACAATTTTCCTCATATTAAACCATCACATTTTATAGTTGCGAGTATAAAATAATCATACGTATTAATCTATTGTATGGTGCAGTTATCATTGTAAAATTATTCTCACATGATTGCTCGAAAAAATATGGTTTGCTGATAGCTACCCACTAAATTGCGCCAAAATCGCCACACATGAATTTCAACCGCAAATCATACTCCAACGACAAATTGCTTGCCTTGTACAAGGGCATGCTCAAGCCCCGCATGATTGAAGAAAAAATGCTCATATTGCTTCGTCAGGGGCAGGTAAGCAAATGGTTTTCGGGCATGGGCCAAGAGGCGATTAGTGTTGGCGTGGCGCAGGCGCTTCACAAAGACGAATACATTTTGCCTTTACACCGAAACCTGGGGGTGTGGACCAACCGCGATATGCCATTTGCCAAACTCTTTTCGCAATGGCAGGGCAAAGCCAATGGCTACAGCAAAGGCCGCGAGCGCTCGTTTCATTTTGGCACCAATGAGCACAACATTGTGGGCATGATATCGCACCTGGGTGCTATGCTTGGCGTGGCTGATGGTATTGCACTGGCTCATTTGCTACAAAAAGAAGAAAAAATAGCTGTGGTTTTTAGTGGCGATGGTGGTGCCAGCGAAGGCGATTTTCATGAAGCCATCAACACGGCTGCCGTGTGGGGATTGCCCGTTATTTTTCTGATTGAAAACAATGGCTACGGACTTTCTACCCCAAGCAATGAACAGTTTCGTTGCAAAAACTTTATTGACAAAGCCATCGGCTACGGAATACAAGGCTACAAAATTGACGGAAACAATATATTGGAAGTGTACGACACGGTAACCAACCTGGCCAATACCATGCGCCTACACCCAAGGCCTGTAATACTTGAGTGCATCACCTTCCGCATGCGCGGACACGAGGAAGCATCGGGAACCAAATATGTACCTCAGGAATTATTTGATGAATGGGGACAGAAAGATCCGATTTCAAACTTTGAAACCTGGTTAAAATCAGAAGGCATCCTAACTGATGAAATGATTGCCGACATGCGCCATGAAATAAAAACTGAGATTGATGCGGGAGTAGAGCAGGTGCAAAATGAACCCGACATTATTCCGGATACAGCAAATGAACTCAATGATGTGTATGCACCGGTTGAAAAAATAGTTGGCAAACACCATGGAAATTTACAACATGTAACCATTGCACCACAATCGGAAAATAAATCTAAAAAAAGGCTGGTGGATGCCATTAGTGACGGGTTGCGTCAAAGCATGGAGCGCCACGATAACCTGGTATTAATGGGACAGGATATTGCCGAATACGGTGGTGTATTTAAAATCACACAAGGATTTGTGGAGCAATTTGGTAAAGGGCGTGTGCGCAATACACCGCTTTGCGAAAGTGCCATTTTAGGTGCTGCCTATGGCTTATCAATTAAAGGAATGAAAGCGATGGTTGAAATGCAGTTTGCCGATTTTGTGAGCGTGGGTTTTAATCAAATTGTAAACAACCTGGCAAAATCCTATTATCGCTGGGGACAACATGCCGATGTGGTGGTGCGCATGCCAACCGGTGCCGGAGTTGGTGCCGGGCCTTTTCACTCGCAAAGTAACGAAGCCTGGTTTTTTCATGTCCCCGGATTAAAAATTGTATATCCTTCTACCCCGTCAGATGCCAAAGGTTTATTGGCTGCTTCATTCAACGATCCCAATCCGGTTATATTTTTTGAACACAAAGCTTTGTACCGCTCGGTGGAGTTGGAAGAAGAAGTGTATGATGATTATTACGCCATTGAAATTGGTCCGGCTCGCATAGCACGCGAAGGAAATGAAGTGAGCATTATTACTTATGGCGCTGGTGTGCACTGGGCACTGAAATATGCCGAAGAAAAAGGCATTGATGCAGATATTATTGACTTACGCACCTTGCTACCCTGGGACAAAGATGCAGTAGTAAATAGTGTGAAAAAAACCGGCAAAGCTTTTATCCTACACGAAGATACACTCACTGGTGGCATAGGTGCCGAAATTGCTGCATACATTGCAGAGCATTGTTTCAAAAACTTAGATGCACCCGTTGTGCGCTGTGGAAGTTTAGATTCGGCTGTTCCGTTTAATATTGCATTGGAACAAAACTTTTTGCCAAAAGAGCGCTTTAAAACCGCTTTGGAAAACCTACTGAATTATTAATTTTCGATTGCTGATTTTATTCTGGCAAGTCCTTCATCAAATACTTTCTCGGTAGATTTTACTTTATTGTTCATCATGTACCTAAAAATAGGATTATTGCCTACATCCCCCGAATCAATCCAATGCAATTCGCTCGATTGGGGATTGACTGCCACAAATTCAAATTTCCCTGATGCATTGATATTTCCTTTATTCATATAAAGATTATACCCCAACATTTTATTGTGCTCATAACGGTCAATTAAAAAACGACCTTCGCCTAATACCTTCCCTTCAAAATATTGCCTGCCACCAATTGAGTCGCTGCGCTTACCATAAAAATTAACCAACGTGCTATCGGTTTCTTTGTTCCACAAACTCCATTTTTCCCAATTGCGTAAATCAGCCATAAAATAAAAAACACTGTCAACCGGTTTATTAATGGTTACACTGCGGTTGATATAATACGTATTCGGAAAAAACAATGACCCTAAATAGAACAGGATGATGATGACAAATAGGATGAGAAATATTTTAAATAGTTTCATATAAAAATATCAATTGATAAGCATGAGGTAGAAAAACACAGCCGGTGCTGCTAAAAATAATCCATCAAAACGATCAAGCACGCCACCATGTCCGGGAAGCAACGAGCCTGAGTCTTTAATTTGTAAATTACGTTTAAGCAGCGATTCAAACAAATCGCCAAAGGTGCTAAATACAAGTATCAAAATGGCAACCACAATCCAATTGGTTGCTGTAAGGTCATCAAATACAAATGACATGGCATATCCAACAATAGCAACCAAAATCAATGCGCCAACACTTCCCTCCCAGGTTTTTTTGGGCGATACCCGTTCAAAAAGTTTGTGTTTACCGAATGTTCTTCCGGCCAAATAGGCACCCGTATCGGCTGTCCAAAGCAAGAGAAAAAATCCCATTGGAATGCCAGGGCTATATGTGAGCGTATTTAAAAAACCCAATTTGGTGTACATCACCATTGGCAAAGTAATGTAGCACATACCTAGCAATTGATAAGCCAAAGTACTGAATTCTTTATGTGAGTTTTCAAACAATTTGACAATAAACAATAGCAGCACCACCGGGATAATGTGGTAGTACCACGCAAGCGAAAGATTGGCGGTGAAAATAAAAGCAAACATCAGGTAAATAATTGACCCCGCAGCAATGCCTAAGTATTTCTCGAGTTTGCTTTTATCGGGCAAAATCAGTTCATAAAATTCATTTAAGCAAAGCAGGTTTATTGCAAAAACCAAAACCAAAAAACTGTACGTATGTGCCAAAGTAGCTCCTATCAGTACTCCGGCAAAAATGGCACTTGTGATGGTGCGTTGTATAAAATTACTCTTCATGTGTAAATTGATCAAGTAGGGTTTTTGCCGTGATGATATCATCGGGCTGGCAATATACTTCTATGCGGCCAAAAACGGTATAGCTGCTGTCTCGCTTATTCATTTCTACTGCATTAATTCCATTGGCGCCAAGCATATCCATTACAATACGCGCCTCAATTGGATTCGAAGTTTCAAATATTTTCGTCCACTCTTGATGCATGTCGCAATTTTATTTTATAAATCATAAATACTACCAGTGCTTGGGTTAAAACCATTGAAGTAATTACCCAACCCATATCAAAAACATAATCATCGTGCAGCCACTCGTACGAACTTTCATTCCAATTGAAAAAACCGGCCGAAACTGCCAAGCCATTATTTATAAAATGGGCCGCCACAGCCGGCCAAATACTTCCGCTGTACAATACAGTGTATGCCAATAATACGCCTATAAGTAAACGCGGAAAAAATCCGTAGAACTGACCATGAAATAAACTAAATGCCAATGCTGAAACCCAGATTGCCGTGGTACGGTTGTTAAAACATTTGAGTAAAAACTGCATCAATGCCCCCCTAAATAAAAACTCTTCACACACTGCAGGCGCAATAGCAACTACCAACATATTGACGAGGTATGTCCCCATCGAATCGCCTTTCAGAAAGGCTTCGGTTAATGCCAAAGCTGTATCCTCTGCCATTCTTAATTTCTGTTCCACATCGGCCCAAGAAGCAGGCAACCTGATAGCTTCATTCCACTGCACCAGAGAAGACATAACCGGAATAGACAATAATATTAATGAGATAGACAACAACCAACCCAACGGGTTTGAATACACAGTTGCCTTGTTAAATTGAAGCGAATTCTCTTGAATGGCTTTTGGAAAATATATGGCCGGCAATAAAAATCCGCCTACGGTTGAAAAGAGCTGTATAATCTTTAGTGCTGCAATTACAGATGGGTTATTGTAATCAGAAAACAACTCAGGATTTGACATAAAATCAACGCCCGTAATTTGACTTGCAACAACATATCCGATAGCGGAGCCGGTAATCATAAATACTAGAACCATTCCTCCTAAAATAGAAAGTCGGGTAATGAAATACACGAATGAATTTAAAGGCGAAGGGTTTTCAGACATTTGCTTACTTTTGCGCGTTCGAATATACATGGTAAAAATCGGAAATATCAACTTAGGCGAATTCCCCCTGTTGCTTGCACCAATGGAAGATGTAAGCGACCCACCGTTTAGGGCCGTTTGCAAAGAACATGGTGCCGACCTCATGTATACGGAATTTATTTCCTCCGAGGGACTTATACGTGATGCTATAAAAAGCAGAAAGAAACTTGATATTTACGATTATGAGCGCCCTATAGGCATACAAATATTTGGCGGTGATGAAGAGGCGATGGCAATGGCCACACAAATCGTAGATGCCACCAATCCTGATTTGGTAGACATTAACTTTGGATGCCCGGTAAAAAAAGTAGTGTGCAAAGGTGCCGGAGCAGCCATTCTTAAAGACTTACCTAAAATGGTAAAAGTTACCGAGGCAGTTGTAAAATCAACCAACCTCCCGGTAACGGTGAAAACCCGATTGGGATGGGATGAAAAATCTATGAATATTCTGGAAGTAGCTGAACGACTACAAGATGTTGGCATCAAAGCTTTAAGTGTACATGGCAGAACCCGTGCACAGCTATATAAGGGCAATGCCGATTGGACGTTAATTGCAAAAATTAAGGATAACGCACGCATTCAGATTCCCATTTTTGGAAACGGAGATATTGACTCTCCAACAAAAGCATTGGAATACCGAAATAAATATGGGGTAGATGGCATCATGATTGGCAGGGCGGCCATTGGTAATCCCTGGATATTCAATGAAATTAAACATTATTTTGCTAACGGCACGTTTCTTTCTGCTCCTACAATTGAACAACGAGTTGCTGTTTGCCGTAGGCACCTTCACCATTCCGTTCAATGGAAAGGTGATGTGTTGGGAATATTTGAAATGCGCCCGCATTACAGTCAATATTTTAAGGGAATCGAAAATTTTAAAGAATACCGTACCCGATTGGTATTGGGTAAAACATTGACAGAAGTAGACCAAATTTTTGCCGAAATATTGGAAGCATACGCTTTACCATTGGCAATTTGATTCTTAATATTTTGTAAATTTTAGGTCATTGAGAACATTCCATTGCAAAAAATGTATATTTGATTTGGAATGCGAATCCGAATCAATCTCATATTGTTGGTCCTGTTGCTGCAAAGCACATCAACTTTTGCCACCCATATTGTTGGTGGCAGTTTGGATTTAACACGCATTGGCACCTCCAACTCTTATGTTATGAAACTTCGTGTATTGCGGGATTGCTTTAATGGGCAAGCAGAATTTGATGTACCTGCAAGCGTTGGCATGTTTGACAAGGCAACCAATCAGCAAGTGCGCATATTTAGCCTTCGCAATCCGGTAGTAACAAACCTTGAAATTGTTGGGCCTGGCTGTGCTCCTGTCCCTTCTGCATGCACGGAAGTTGGAGCCTATACTGAAACAATTAGCTTAAATCCCAATATATTAAGAAGTACGGCCGGTTATTACTTTGCCTACATGCGTTGTTGCCGCAATAAAATTATTGTCAATATTAATCAGCCAGATGATGCTGCCATTACCATCTATACTGAAATCCCTCCACTAAGTGTAGTTAACTCAACACCTCGTTTTAATAATAACCCATTTACCTTTTTGTGTACCAATAACCTATTTACTTATAATTTCGAATTTACCGATCCCGATGGTGATTCATTGGTTTACTCGTTGGTTACTCCTCTCAATGGACCTCTAACACGAAATCAGCCTATTACCTCTAATCCTTCATCGGGCCCCTACAGCGATATTACTTGGGGTCCCGGGTATAGTCAAAATACCCAAGTGCAAGGTAACCCAGGTTTGGCAATTGACAGAAATTCTGGTGAAGTAGAAATGATTCCATTGACATCAGGGGTGCATGTAGCTGCAATTAAAGTGGAAGAGTTTAGGTTTGGTGTAAAATTGGGTGAAGTAAGACTTGAACTTCAATTTACCATTGTTAATTGCCCTGCTAATCCAACTCCTACGATTACCATAAAGAACGAAGCCGGCCAGCCTATTTTTGCCAATACCATTAGCGTGATGACTCCGCAAAGCATTTGTCTGGATATTGAAGGAGCTGATCCAACCGACTCAATATACATGACAGTAAGTAGTCCCTCATTTAATGATACAACAAAAAAGACAATTCCTACCATCACTAAAAAAAGTGTAGCAGCAAGCGTGAAAGGAACTACTCGCTTATGTTGGGAAACATTATGTGAGTATACGGAAGCGAATAAAATTCAACTCACCATTGATATAAATGATAATGGCTGCCCTTTGCCCCGCAAAACAAGACGGATATTTACCATTAATGTATTGCCAATGCCAATTCAGAATTCGGTTGATATCCTTTGCCTTAATTTTTTGAAAGATACAATCATGTTTAGTTACGGTGACTCAAATGGGTTTAGTTCTTATTTCAATAAGTATTATTTATTCAGGGCGGTAAACGACAACAATTTCTTGCTGTATGATTCGGCTGAAAAGTCTATTAACAATTATACCGACAACTCTGCTCCAAACAACCGGGATATCAATTATAAATATTTTATCAGAGCAGGAAACAAATGTGGATTCTATGGCCCAACATCCGATACAACTACAACTTTTGAGAACTTGCTCGAAATTCCAAAACAACATCGCATCAATACAGTAACCGTTGTCAATAACAAAACACTTCAGGTAATGTGGCCTGTTTCTGATGAACCTGATTTTGCTCGTTACAGCCTATATAAATCAACCAGAGGAAGCAATGAATGGACATTCGTAAAGGACTTTTCCTCTAAGCAATCTATCATGTATGAAGATGAGTCAGTAGATGTGCAAAATATTTCTTATTGCTATTATGTTTTGGTAAGAGACACTTGCCAGCATGTTAGTGAGCAGGGCAAATTAGCCTGTTCAATTGTATTGAAAGGAGAATCAAGTCCATTCAAGCATGATTTAAATTGGCTTGACTATGCTTATTGGGAAAATGGCACCTCAAATTATGCGGTGTATAGAGAAGATCACATGACACCGTTTGAAATCAATAGCATCGTAAACGGGCAAACACTGATAAAATCGGATGAGAACTTAAATCTTAAGTCAGGCTTGTATCATTATTATGTTGAAGCAAGAGAAAAGCAAAGTACAGCACCTTCAGCTAATGGCAATAACGGGCTGTTTGTAGCACGGTCAAATAATATTGAGTTGATTCAAGCACCAATGGTATATGCACCCAATGCTTTTACTGTAAATGGAGACGGGCTAAATGATGTAATGGGTGTAAGGGATCTTTTTGTAAAAGATTATCATCTGAAAATATACAACCGCTGGGGACAATTGATTTTTGAAACCTTGGATAAGAATATACAATGGGAAGGAAAAAATCAAGATGGCAATCCGGTTCAACAAGATGTGTTTGTATATGTAATTACTTACACCGGATGGGATGACAGTGCGCATACCCTTACAGGCAACCTGACTCTTTTAAAATAAAAAAAGACCTGCATTTGCAGGTCTTTGTAGCCTCAGCGAGAATCGAACTCAC
>CAYSBE010000071.1:0-13455 GCA_964429245.1 uncultured Bifidobacteriaceae bacterium
CACTATCTACAATAGCTGCAGTTATGCTTGCTTCACCAAGGCTATCCAAATAAACAGTTATGTTTCTTGTTTGAATGATGGGCGAAATGGTATCCCGTATTGTTATAGTGGCTGGAGATGACTGAATATTTCCGCTTGAATCTTCTACAAATAATAGGACATTATTCATACCAATTTGGGTACAGCTAAAAGTATCAATTGACAAAGAAAATTCCTTAATGTAACAATTGTCGTAAGAAGCACTATCTACATCAGAAGGAAGAATTACAGCAATTCCATCTTGATTTATGTATGCTAAAATATTTTTTGCAATGGCTGTTGGTTTAATCGTATCAACAACGGTAACTGTTACAAATGCTGATGCTGAATTTCCGCTGCTATCAGTCACAATTAGTTCTACACTAACTGCTCCAGTCTGATTGCAATAAAAACTATCAGGGTTAGCCGTAAATGATGCAATAAAACAGTTATCCGTAGATCCATCATTTAAATCGAGGCCAGTTACAGTTGCAATACCTGCACTATCTAAATAGACTGTTACGTTCTTTCCAAACACAGTTGGCTTTAAGGTATCCAATACCGTAATTACCGCATTTGCAAAACCAATATTTCCGCTACTATCCTCTACGAGTAATTGAATGGTATTCGACCCAAGGTTTTCACACACAAAGGTGTCCTTTGTAATGGTGTATGATTTTATAGCGCAGTTATCAGTTGTTCCATTTTCAATCATCCCACTTGTAATAATTGCCTGTCCACTTGAATCAAGATAGGCCGTGATGTTTTGTGCAACAACTCGTGGCGCAATCGTATCAAGGATGTGCAGAACAGATAAGTCTGTTCTTATATTGTTGTCCTTATCAACAACAAACAAGGTTATTGTATCATATCCTATATCTGTACAGTTAAAAACATATTTATCGAGGTAGATGGTGTCAATACTGCAATAATCGGCTGAACCATTATCAACCATAGATGCTATTAAAGTATATTGACCTGTAGAATCCAAATACACATTGATATCCTTTGCTCGTGCAACAGGTGTTAATGTATCCCTAACCAATACTGAAATAGTATCTGATAAAAAGTTACCACTTGCATCAATTGCAGTAAGGGTCAATTGCTTTACTCCGATATCGGAGCAAGTTAAGATCGGAGGAACAACCTGTAACGACTGAATGCTGCAATTATCTGAACTTGCACTGTCTAACAATGTAGGATCAATTGTAATGGTTCCGGTAGAATCCAAATACATGATTGCAGTTCGTAAAACCAATGTTGGCTTAATTGTATCAAATACCCTAACATCAGCAAAAACTGTTTTTGAATTGCCACTGCTATCAACAACCTGCAGTCCAACCAAATTCAAGCCTAAATCAACACAGGTAAATGAAGAGTCGGTAATGAAAAATCCTAAATTACTTGAACAATTATCATATGACCCACTATCAATATCGGCAGGAACCAAAGAAGCAAGCCCGTTTGCATCAAGATATAAATTAATACCTTTTACAATTACACGTGGGGCAGTGGTGTCAAACACTTCAACCTCTAGCAATTGGGTGGCAATATTTCCACTTGAATCTTCAACAGTTATTGTAGCGTAAGAAATGCCGATATCTGTGCAAGAAAAAACAGATGGATTTATACTAAAGTTGGCAATAGAACAATTATCCGTTGCTACTGCATTAACGGTATTGAGTGAGATTTGTGAGACACCCGTTGAATCAAGATAAACAGAAGCACGCTGTGAAGAAATGATTGGCTTAATGGTATCAATAACAGTTACTGTTGCAAAAGCAAATGAAACATTATCACTGCTATCTGTTACTGTAACTTGAACTTGATTCGAGCCTAAACTTGAACAATTGAATGTTGACGGAGAATAGGCAATTGACTTTATTGCACAATTATCAAATACAGAATCAAGAACTCCGGAAAGCAAAACAGTGGCCACACCTGAAGTATCTGTATAAATGGTATCCGATTTTGTGAAGACCAAAGACTGAATGGTATCTCTAATTGTAATGTAAGCAATACCAACCCCGATATTTCCTGAAGCATCTGTTGCAAACAAGGCAACTTCGGTTGTTCCCAAAGAGGCACAAGTAAGTACAGATGGATTTACGGTATAGTTAACAATCTGGCAATTATCAAATGAGGCGCTATCAAGTTGATTTGCTGAAAATGCAACTCGACCATTAGTATCTAGGTATGCAACAAATGACTTGGTTAATACCGTTGGTTTAACGGTATCTGAGATAAGGACTGAAGCAGGTGCAGCAGATATATTTCCGGATAAGTCTTGAGCAAAAAGCTGCACATTCCTGTATCCGGTATCAGCACATGAAAATGTGTTTGGCAAAACCCACCTGCTTACAATATTGCAGTTATCAGCCGAACTGCTATCAATATCCGTAGTATCAACCGTAGCTATTCCTAATGTTGTAAGGTATACAATGGCAGATTTCGTGTACACCTTAGGCAGTATGGTATCCATAACCGTAACCGAGAAGTTAGCTGAATCCATATTTCCACTGCTATCGGTTACATATAAAGTTCCCCCAACCAAACCCAGCAGATTACAACTAATCGTATCTATACTCAATTTTCTGGTTTCAATACCACAATCATCAAAGGATCCATTATCTACTGAATCTGCTGAAATGATATACCTTCCGCTTTCATCCAAATAGGCATCAATATCTATGGTGAAAACAATTGGCTTCTCCGTGTCTATAACATTTACCAGAAAATCTTTTTGTGAAACATTTCCATTGATATCCGACACAGTTAGCGTCACTGTATTTAATCCCAAATCAACACAACTAAATAAATCCTTCGATAAAATAAATTGATCAATAGCACAATTATCGGTCGTGCTGCTATCCACATCGGTTACCAAAATACTTGCTTGACCACTAACAATTGATGCTGTTACAACTGCTTTGGTTCTAATTGTAGGGGGCAAAGTATCCAACACGAGTATGTCTGCCGATGCTGTTGCGAAATTTCCGCTTTGATCTGTAACGGTTAGTGTTACTGTATTTATCCCTACATCAGAGCAAGTAAAAACTGTTTTTGACAGTGAGAAAGATTGAATCGTACAATTATCCCTTGAATTATCATTAACACTAATCGGATTGACCGTAATGGTTCCTGAATTATTTAAATATACTGTAATATTCTTTGCAAAAACAATAGGCCTAATCGTATCCAGAACAGTTGCGGTTGCATTTGCAACTGAAAAATTTAACGATGGGTCAGTAACCGTATAAGTAATTGGGGTAGCTCCAATATGAATACACCTAAAAGTGTCGGGTAAAACCCGATACGTTATGGGACAATTATCTGTTGATCCATTATCAAATACAGCAAATGGATTAGGAACTACCGTACCACTGCTATCAAGGTAAATGATGGCATTCTTTGCTCTTGCCCTGGGACCGATTGAATCGGCAACTGTAATTGATATAAGTGAATCCTTTACGTTTCCGTAAATATCCGTAATACGTAAGGTTATATTTTTGACCCCTATATCACTACAATCTAATCGGTTGGGGATAACAATTCGACTTTGAATTCCGCATGCATCAAAAGATGCACTGTCAATTTCATTAATATTAATAAATCGAATTCCTGTATTATCTAAATTAAAAACAGGCCTATTTCTTCTTGGAATGATTGTTGGAGGTATTGAATCCACCAATTGCAACAATGCTATCTGGCTATTCTGATTATTGAAACTATCCCTAACTGTTAGGGTAACAATATTTCCTCCAATATTGCTACAATTAAATGTATTTGGAGAAACTGTACGGGTTTTAATTACACAGTTATCTGTTGATCCATTATCAATATCTAATGGATTGAGCGCAAATGTTCCATCGGCTTTGAGTGATCGAATAATATTTCGTGTAACGGCAACCGGGTTAATCGTATCGTTGCGCAATACAATTGTTCTGTTAGCTGTATGAAAACAACCACCTGCAACATTTATAGTTAATGAAACATTATAGGTTCCCGGCCCGCTAAAAGTTTTTATCGGTGCCGAAGCAGTTGATGTCGTACTGTCGCCAAAATTCCATACGCTTGATGTAATACCACCAATATTTGCCTGTATGAAAATATCGTCAAGGCCCCAATTATCAAACAAGTCACCTGAATTTTGTGGCTGAAACCAGCGAAATATGGTATTCGAACTTGCTGCTCCCGCTGGAATGGCTATTTGATATAACGTCCACACATAAAGGGGACCTGTTTTATTGGAAACCGGAACCCAATTCTGAATATTTGTCCAACTTGCACCACTATTGGTTGAGTATTGAAGAAAAACACCTTCCACCGTTAAGTCTGGGTCTTCGCAACCCGGGTCAGGATCATCTGCACCATATCGCATGTAAAATTGTATAACACCACCTGCACTCACGTTTAGGGCTTGCGTTTGAACAAATCTTACTCCGCCAGTTCTAAAAGTTGCCCAGAAATATTGGCTGCTATCAATCATGTAGGTAGTGCATGGCTGTCCAATTACATATGGACTAGATGACCAACCGGTAGGAATGGTACTTGAAACAAAATTATAGGTGGTGGCGGTTACTGTACCGATAGAAAAATTAACCGTTCGTTGTCCGCAATAATTGGTATCAGGAACGGCAACTATGGGAGCAGCACACTGTGCAGATACTTTTGCCGAGAATACCATCAAGCCGATTACCGCAAGAAAAAAAGAAAGTATTTGTCTTTTCATCTTATTGGAATATCTGAACATTAATTAATTTAAAACTAATCAACACCTGATCATTTAATGGGTTGGTCATTTGCACAAAAATGGTTTGGTCCATATTTGTTTTTTCACAACTACCCTCAATTATTTCAGTTGGCTTTAGTGCATATCGCTTCCTATATTCGGGGCGTTTATCTGAACTTTCTATGTATTTATTGGAATAATTTAAAGCCTGATCCCATTGAACAGCAATAAAATTATTTGTTAAATTTTCTACACGATATAAAAGCTTGCGCATATCAATCCCATTTACAGGATCGATGCAATCCGTTTTCAAAACAGATATTTTTACCTCATTTGACTGATAAACAACTTTCCACTCTTTAGCAAGTGTGGCTACCAAAACTGAATCACTTGCAGTTTGGGCATTTGTCATTATTGGCAAACCAATCATAAATAATATTGCCAATGGCAAACACCTAATAGTTGAGAGAATCAAATACATTTATATCGGGTAATTTTTAATCAATACTTTCCAAAATAAAGACTCCGAAAATACGCTATTCTACCGTAAGAATAAAACTTAATATATCCTTAAATGAAATGGGACCGTCAAAATATGACAGTCCCATTTAAAAATCTGATATTGTGGTATTTATTTCTTTTTCTTTCCTGTTTCAGGCTTATAATCCGGCATTTGTTTTATTTCTGCCATCAGTTTTTCGTTATTTTTCATGTACACATCGCTGCCATCCGCTTTAGCGAAATCATAAGATTGCTGACTGGTTGCCAATGCACCGTTATAATCTTTCAAGTCTTTCTGAATCTTAGCTTTTAACAAATATACCCAATAAGCTTTAGGGTTGGCTTCAATAGCTTTATTGATCCAAATCAAAGCCTGGTTGAGATCTTTTTTGTTTTCGTAGTAGTAATTTGCAGCACTATAATATGGACGTGAATCTTTTGCCATTACTGATTCAATTTGTTTCATCAAACGGTCATCATAGCTTGCGCTAACTGTAAATGTTGCTATTGTATTTTCCCAAGAAATGACCACATTACAAGAATTATTGGCAATATTCTCAACACCAATCGTAAAGCTTTCAATTCTTAGGGGAGTTTTGGTAACCTGAACAGTGAAACGTGCTACATCATTCTCTTGCTTGTAGTCTGACTCATCATTTATCAAGTCTTTAGACAATACGATAGTCCACTCATTTTGACCCGGAAATGTAATCAATCCGTATTTACCAGCTTTTACAGCCATTCCGTTAACTGTTACGTCTTCACCAAACATAATGGATGTGGGCGCATTTGCACCTGTTCGCCAAAATTTTCCATAAGGTACTACATCACCAAAGATGACACGCCCTTTCACACTTGGACGAGAGTAGGCTATTTCAATTTTAGATGTAGCAAATTGTTGTGTAATGGTGGCAGAAGGACTTGACACCGGGAACGGGATACTCTGTTGTGCCGAAGCACTAAACATACTTGCACTCAGCGCAAGCATAATAAACGTTCTGATTTGTTTTTTCATGTTATTATTTGTTTGATTGTTGGTTTATAAATTAGGTGTACGTCCTCCGTCTACTGGGACATTAATTCCACTGATATATCCTGCATATTCACTTGCCAAAAACAATGCGGCATAAGCTATTTCATCAGGGTGGGCAAACCTACCCAAAGGAATTTCTGCTGTCATTTCTTGGGTAATGTCTTCAATGCTGTGTTTGGTTTTTGTTGCTTTTCCTTCAATAATTTGTGTAAGTCTGTCGGTTGAAGTTGCACCGGGTAAAATATTGTTTACGGTAATGCCGAATGGACCCAACTCATTTGCAAGGGTCTTAGCCCAATTTGCTACTGCCCCTCTGATGGTATTGCTAACGCCCAGCCCTTTTAGCGGAGCTTTTACGGAAGTAGAAATAATATTGATGATTCGGCCATAGCCTCCTGCTCGCATGCCATCTACTACTGACTGAGCCAATACCTGATTGCATAACAAATGATTGGCAAATGCTGCGGTATATTCATGAAGTGATGCATCTATAGCTAACCCCGCTGGCGGACCACCTGTATTATTTACCAAGATTTGAAACGTTTTGGGCTCTTGAATCAATTGATTTAACTTTTCTTGTAACTCTTCGGGTTTTGAAAAATCAGCTGCCAAAAAATCATGGCGTTGACCTTGTGTGGTATCCAAATCTCTAACAACCCTTTCCAATATGGCGCCATTTCTGGCTACAAGTGTAACATTGGCACCTGCAACTGCATATTGCATGGCAATGGCATAACCAATTCCTCTTGAAGCACCACATACCAGTGCATTTTTACCTGTTAAATCAATCTTCATGTTTGCTGTTCAATTTTTCAAATAAAGAGTTTAATTTTTCCTTTTTCAAAATCTTCTGTCCTGTTTCGCCTGTGGCAATCACACGCTCCCCAACTTTCGCAATATAATGACAGATTACACTATGGTTTTCGAGTGTATGCAACGTGGCTTCAAATATCACTTCCTCGCCAATAAGTGCCGGTGAGTGGTGTTTAATATGCAAAAAAGTACCTATACCTTCTTCGTCCTCATCTTTCATATCAAGTACAAAAAGCCGACAAGCCCATTCGGCATCACGGCCAAGTGCAAAAGTAGCATAAAATGGATGCACCAAACCGGTCTCAAATAATGCCGTATCATTTTGTGTTACTTGTTTTTTATAAACCTTGACGTCTCCTATTTGAAAAGGATTTTTCATTCCATTGTGATTAATCGTGACCCATGCGGGTGCGTTTGGTTTCGAGATATTTTTGGTTGTATTGGTTTGGAATAACTTTTACAGGAATATTTTCAACGATTTCTAAACCATAACCAATCAATCCTGCCCGCTTGGTAGGGTTGTTGGTCATTAACCTCATTTTTTGAACACCTGCATCTCTTAGTATTTGAGCACCAACACCATAATCACGCTCATCCATTTTGAATCCCAATTTAATATTTGCTTCTACGGTATCAAGACCTTGTTCCTGCAATTTATAGGCTTTCAATTTATTGATCAGTCCAATGCCCCTACCCTCTTGGTTAATATATAAAATTACGCCTTTGCCTTCTTGCTGCACCATTTCCATTGCTGCTTGCAATTGCTCACCACAATCACAACGAAGAGAATGAAAAATATCACCTGTAACACATGACGAATGTACCCTTACCAAAATTGGTTCTTCTTTGTCCCATGTTCCTTTTTTAAGCACAAGATGTTCCTGTCCGGTATCCAATTGCTGGTAAGCTATCAGTTCAAAATCTCCGTGCTGGGTTGGCATTTCTACCGATATAATGCGTTTGATGAGCGATTCGTTTTTTAGTCGGTATTCTATCAGGTCTTTAATGGTAATTAATTTCAGGTTGAATCTTTCGGCTACCTTTATCAAATCAGGCAGTCGGGCCATGCTGCCATCTTCATTCAGAATTTCAACAATACAACCAGCTTCTTCGAAACCGGCCAAACGAGCTAAATCTACTGCTGCTTCGGTATGACCAGCTCTGCGCAATACGCCTCCCTTGTGGGCTTTAAGCGGAAAAATATGACCGGGGCGACCGAGTTCATCGGGCTTGGTGTCAGGGTCAATCAGTGCTTGTACAGTTTTAGCCCTGTCATGCGCAGAAATTCCTGTGGTGCAGCCTTTGCCTAGCAAATCAACCGATACGGTAAATGCAGTTTCGTGCACTGCATTGTTTCGTGATACCATCATTTCAAGACCCAACTCTTCACAACGTTTTTCTGTGATGGGAGTACATATCAATCCTCGTCCGTGTGTGGCCATAAAATTGATCATTTCGGGCGTTACGTTTCTTGCAGCAGTTAGAAAATCACCCTCGTTTTCGCGGTCTTCATCATCAACCACAATAACCATTTGCCCTTTTTTTATTTCTTCAACCGCTTCCTCAATCGTATTAAATTTAAATGACATGTGTTTTATTTTTATGCGTTATCAGTTGTTTGTAGAAATTCAACAATTGTTGAATCACTTTGTTGTTATCATATACTTCAGTCGCTAGCTTTCTGGCATTTAAGGAAATGTGGTTACGAAGCTCCGCAGAACCTACGAGCCTGCAAATGGCATCCGCAAACTCTGCCGCACCATCAGCTATCAATAGGTGTTTTTCATGTTGGCATACAATGCCCTGCATCCCTAATGTTGTGGTCACGATGGCCTTACCCATTGCAAATCCTTCCAAAATTTTAACCCTAATTCCGCTTCCTGCAAAAAGCGGCACAATCATAATAGATTTGTTTCGCATGAAATCCGTAGCACTTTTCACTTCTCCATGAATGGTTACATTCGGCACATTCATGCTCATCATTTCTTTTGGCATTCCCCGCCCGGCTATTTCACAAGTCAAATTGGGATAGCGTAGATGAACAATTGGCCAAACATCTTTCAAAAACCATTTAATGGCTTCCTGATTGGGCATCCATTCCATTGAGCCTAAATGAAAAATGATGGGTTCTGATTGTGATTCATCTGTATCATATTCGACTATATCAATACCGGCAGGAGACACCCATGCAGGAATATCGCAATTCATTTTCCTAAAGTCATCCAAATCACTTTGGGTGATAGGCACTATGGCGTCAAACGAATTAAGTTTTGATTGCTCAAACTTTTTTAACTGCTTGGTGAGTATACGTAAATAATATTTTTTTACCGGATTGGCCTCTGTTGCGCTAAGTGTATTCCAAATTTTATATTCAACATTGTGTTGCCTGAGCACCAGTAAAGCATCGGAATAAAGCCTAACTGTGTCTAAATACAATGCCATGTACACACTTTCAAATACGATAACATCAAAGGTTTGCTTTTTCAACAGCTGAATAAGCATTTGCTCAAATGATTGACTGTAAAAACGCACGACATTGTAGGAGGTATTTTTAATCAAACTCTCAAGTGCCCCAAGTGGTTTTATATGATTATCAATAAAACACGTATGCCATGTAGCAATGGAAGAAAGTTCGGTGGGAATATCTTTTACAAAATGCTTTGAGGTATTGAGCGCTGCCACCGTTACCTGACATCCTGAATTTGCATAACCTTTTGTGCAACTATACATAGCCATAGATCCGCCATCTTTGAGTGGCCACGGAACACGGTTCATAAGTTGCAAAATTTTCATTTTACTTTTTTTGAGGGATGAGTTTTTTAAACGGACGTATCAATTTCAACCACGATGATTTATCAAACAAGCCGGAATCATTTGCTGCTTGATAGGTAAGAAAAAATCCAATAGGTGTAAGTACCATGATGGACATCCACATACCATTTACCGGAGTGGCCGTTCCTGTTTTCACCATTTTTTCACCAACTATGGATACCACATGAAACACCAAATACATAAGAACCGAAATAACCACCGGCATACCAAACCCTCCTTTACGAATAATGGCACCAAATGGAGCACCAATGAAAAACATAATGATGCAGGCCACTGAAAGTGTAAACTTCTTGTGCCATTCCATGGTGTATCGGGTTCGGCTTTTTGTTAATGAAATGACTTCGTTATTCGTGTAATCGAGATTTGCCTTTACAATTCTGGCATTGTTTAATGCTTTGGAAACAATAACTGCCTTACTTGAATTGGCAACCGCTTTATCGTATGACAGCAAACTGTCATTCAATAAAGATACCGGCACGCGCTCGCCCAATTGTCGGATGCTGTCATTAAATTGCAGATACAAATTGAAATAAGTATCATTGGATTGAATACGAGAGGTTATTGTACGGTTTAAGGTATCAATTTTATCATCCAGTTCAGAAATGTCCAACATCTGATACCCTTCTTTAAACATGTTTTCATCACTCCTATTTAGGGAAAACCCCATTAAGTCAAACATGATTTGCTGTTCCGAAAACTTCAAGATAGAATGTGTCCTGTTCTGCTCATATCCTGCTTGTCGGTCCATCTCTTCATAGCGCACCCCATCATACAAATTGAAAAACAAATAGCGATCATCTTCACTCATTATCAAGTCACCTCTTTTTGCCATAATCACAACCGGCATGGTGTATGAATTGCGCTTATCATAAACCAAAATATCATGCAGTTCGCCTGTGTTCTTATCTTTGCCTCCGATGCGCATGCTGATGCCATCAATTCCATTATAAAAAACCCTTTCCTTAATCATAAGCGAAGGCTTTTGCTGGTTGATGTCATACAACAATGATTTTTGCTTTAATATGGCTTGAGGGATAAGTGAGTTGGATACATAAAATGCCCCAAAACTAAACAAAAGCATAATGAGGTACATGGGACGAAAAATACGCCAAATAGAAACCCCTGCCGCTTTCATGGCTATGAGCTCATAGCTTTCGCCCAAGTTGCCGAAGGTCATGATGGAAGATAACAATACCGAAAGTGGCAATGCTAGGGGAATAATACCTGCAGAAACATAAAACATGAGTTGGGCAATTACACCAAAGCCCAATCCTTTTCCTGCCAAATCATCAATGTATATCCAAATGAATTGCATAAGCATGATAAACAGTACCACGATGAAGGTGGGCAGGAATGCCTTGAAAAACCTGGAAGTGATGAGTAAATTTATCTTATTGATCAAAATTGCGCATTTTTGAGAATGCAAAAAAATGCAATTAAACTGACAAATCACCAATTAAAATTGGCATCTGATATTGATTATCCAATTACAAAACAGCAGGTCATTTCATTATTTACCGACTTATTTCAAGAATTGGGCAAATTGCAACAACAAACAGTTTATCACGTACCTGCTGAAATCGGCAAAGACTACAAAATAACAAAAGGCGAAAACTACGGTCAATTACCCTATTTGGTCATTGATTATCCACGCATATCTAATAAAGATTTTGGAATATTAATGCGTACGATGTTTTGGTGGGGAAAATATTTTTCCTTCAATCTGTACGTTAAAATGGATGCAATTCAAGTTATTGATTATGCCAAATTAAAAAAAGTAAAAGACACCTTAGTGTATACAGGCAATAATTTGTGGGAGCAAGATTTGGATGATGCTGCTTATGAAACGATAAGCAATGCAAACAAACCTAATGATACAGGGTATTTAAAATTGAGTAAAAAGCTTTCGATTGACCAATATGAAAGGCTGTTGAACGAAGCTAAAGTTTATCAAAACTGGATGCAAGCCATTAAAATGACCTAAGCTCCAATGCAAATTTTCAAATCATGAATTTGACTTTCCCAAAGCTGAGAGGCATTTTCAACATCACCTTCTTCAACAAAGTCCGTAACGACCAACGCCACATCATCCGTCAATTCATCCTGCACAATTTCAAATTCAAAAAACTCATCCGGATGCGAGTCAACCCAATGGAATTTGACAAACTTATTAGGTGATTTCTTCACCAAATCAGCTGTTTGCTCATCCTTATCCCACTTAAATTTATATTGGTTATTATATAAATCAACATCATCGGCAAACCATTCCGACAAACCTGAAGGAGAACTCAAATAGTTATATAATAACGTAGGAGAAGCCTTAACAGGAAATTCCAATCTGATTTTTTTACGCTTTGTAGTCATTCCTTAGATTGTTTTTTACATAGGGTTATTGGCAAATATATATTTTTAGCGTTTGAAAAAAAGTTTAATGCAAAGTTTTTAATCAATTTCATAGATTGCGGTCAAACTCCTAACACCCCATGCCTAAAAGTAATTTTAAATTGAACACCATAACAATTGTGATTACCCTTGCAGTTGTTATCATATTTGGTTCTTTTCTTACTTATTATATTGGAAAAAATAATTTATCCTACGTCATCAATGGATTTCACACCCCTGTAGCCGACTTTGTGATGAAATACCTGACGCATACCGGGGATGGAGTATTTGCAGTGGTACTTGGGCTATATTGGATGTTTTTTGTAAACAAAAAGGAAGCCATATATTTACTCATTACATATGGAGTAAGTTCATTGATAACCCAAACATTGAAGCGGGTTTATTTTGCAGAAGTGTTACGACCGGTAAAGATACTTGCTTTAGATCGGCTGCATTTTATTGAAGGAGTTGTACTGAACCAACAGTTGAGTTTTCCTTCGGGGCACGCAACTACTGCGTTTGCCATTGCTGTTAGTCTTTCGCTTATTATTATGAGGGCAAGAATAAGTATTGCCTTCATTGCTCTTGCCACCATCATTGCACTAAGCAGGGTATATTTGTTACAACATTTTATTACAGATGTTATTGCAGGAGCCATCATCGGAAGTGCGAGTGCCTTTGTTTTATTTTTTATCATGAACATGAATCAATATGACATCGAAAAAAAATAACAAATACCTATCAGAAAGCTTATACGTAGGATTGTTTGCTGCAATCATTTTTATTCCATTCTTAGGACAGGTGCATTTATTTGATTGGGATGAAATCAATTTTGCAGAGTCGGCAAGGGAAATGATCCTAACCAAAGATTATTGGCATGTTCAAATCAATTTTCAACCATTTTGGGAAAAACCACCTTTCTATTTCTGGCTCCAAGTACTTTCGATGAAGCTATTTGGCATCAATGAATTTGCCGCTCGGTTTCCCAATGCCATTTGTGGCATCATCACATTGGTAACCATCTACAATATCGCGCGCAATGAAGGCTCTCGCACAACAGCTATTTGGTGGGTATTGCTTGTAGCGGGTTCGTTTACCCCTCACTTATATTTCAAAAGTGGCATCATCGATCCATGGTTCAACT
>CAYSBE010000072.1:0-1109 GCA_964429245.1 uncultured Bifidobacteriaceae bacterium
CACATGCACCGGTTTTCGGATGCGCTTCATGAGTTTGAAGTCGCGCATGTCGCTGTCATCGGCCAGCAGCACAATATCACCATAATCCCTATAGGCCATCATTGCGGTGATAATTGCTTCTATATCATTTTCGGGGTCATCGCCACCTTCTCCTTTTTTACGCACGTCTTCAATATCTTTTTTAAATTTTTTAAAGTCTTTGGCTTCAAAGGTGTACACACCACCCGTGCGGCCAACCACTTTTTGGTTGTCTGGTTTATTGTCTCCGTCATTAAACAGGGAATAATATTTTATAAATTCGGTTTCAAACCCGGATTTGTACCATACCAAAAGCTGACCTATGTATGGAAACATGCTTCCCGTCATATCAACTACCAGCAAAACTTTTTTCCAATGCGCATTTCGCCTGAAAACAAAAAATACAGTGGAGTCTTTAATCTTGTATTCTCCTGAAAGAAATTTGTCGAATTTCAAAGTCGTTTCTTTCGAAGGCGATTCGTACGTAACAAAGCCTTTTTTGTCGAAATGAGAATAGGTGCCTACCAATTCACCATTTTCGTATTGGCCTTCGGTAAGGAGAAAACCATTTTGGTCATAGCATCGTTCATAGCCATACTTTTTGCCTTCTTTGTAAATCTCTTCGCATTTGGTGCTGCAGTTGGGATGGAAAGTTACACTGGGTCCATCCAATGTACCTTTTTTATAGGTGTTTGAAAACTCGATACAATCCTGGGCATCATAATATCGGATCTCTAGTCCTTCTTTTTCATTATTCTCATAAAATACTTCATATTTCAAGTCACCATTTGGCCAGCGGTAGCGCCAAAACCCTTGTTTTTTTCCCGATGCATCGGTTAAGTTTACGGTGTCATCATCTAATAACTCAAAGGTTTGACCATAGCTTTGGGCTGCGAAGAGTATGATAAAAAACAAGAAGACATGTTTGATCCGTATTCTCATATGCTGCAAATATAGGATGTTCAATCGCAGGATGTGTAAATGATTGATGTCAGTTTTTGATTGTATTGGTATTTAAATACATCAGATTAGAAATTAGTGTATTATACTTGCAACACGTAATTGAAAACAACACTTTCCATATTGCTTGC
>CAYSBE010000072.1:1209-13430 GCA_964429245.1 uncultured Bifidobacteriaceae bacterium
CAGTGCAGCAACAAATTACATTTACCGCGTTATTTACATCGCCTTTAGCTTCAATTGAGCTTACCAACAATTATCATCTGCTACACCACGAAGCCATTTTTCAGCCGCCAAAGGCATAGCCAAAAAGTTTCCTAATTATTTTATTGCCACTCATGCATTTTATAAAAATTTGTGGGGTGTTTGTATTACATTTTTTAATAAGTTAAATAATGCTAAGTCGTATCATAAAATTTTCAATTGATCAAAAAATCATAATTGGCATCGCAGTTATTGGGTTAATTGTTTGGGGTTCTTACTCGCTGTCCAGATTGCCGATTGATGCTGTTCCGGATATTACCAATAACCAGGTTCAGGTAATCACGCAAGCGCCTGCATTTAGTGCGCAAGATATTGAACGCTTAGTTACCTTTCCGATTGAGCAGGCCATGGCCAATCTTCCTCACATGGTTGAAATGCGCTCGTTTTCCCGATTCGGATTGTCGGTTACTACACTTGTGTTTGATGAAGAAATTGATGTGTATTGGGCACGTCAGCAAGTAAGCGAGCGATTGGTGCAGGTAAAAAATGAACTTCCAACCGAGATGGGCTCACCTGATATTGCACCTATTACTACCGGTTTGGGTGAAATTTTTCAATACATCATCAAGCCTAAAAAAGGGTTTGAACACAAGTATTCTTTATCAGAATTGCGAACGGTGCAGGATTGGATTGTTCGCAGGCAGATGTTGGGAACAAAAGGAGTAGCAGATGTGAGCAGTTTTGGCGGCTATGTGAAGCAATATGAAGTTGCCTTGAACAGCGAGCGCTTAAAAAGCCTAAATGTGTCGGTCAATGAAGTGTTTGATGCCATCAACAAAGGCAATCAAAATACGGGAGGTGCCTATATCGAGAAACATCCTTTGGTGTATTTTATACGAACGGATGGGATGGCAAAAAATGAAGAAGATATCAAGAATATACTTGTGCGAAACCTGGATAATGGTTTGCCTTTGCTAGTAAAAGACATTGCAGCCGTAAGGATTGGTAATGCAGTGAGGTATGGTGCAATGACATACAACAATGATGGGGAAGTGGTAGGTGGAATTGTGATGATGCTAAAAGGAGAAAACTCCTCACAAGTTATTCAGGATGTGAAAAACCGGATTGAAGAGATACAGAAAAATCTACCCGAAGGCTTGGAGATTATGCCTTATTTGGACAGGACAAAATTGGTAAATGGGGCTATCAAAACAGTTTCAACCAACCTGATTGAAGGGGCATTAATAGTGATTTTGGTGTTGGTATTGATGCTCGGAAATTTTCGTGCAGGTTTAATCGTTGCATCTGTTATTCCATTGGCCATGCTATTTGCTGTTAGTTTAATGCGTGTATTTGGGGTATCGGGCAATTTGATGAGTTTGGGTGCCATTGATTTTGGATTAATTGTAGATGGAGCAGTCATCATTGTGGAGTCAACATTGCATCATTTGCACAAACAAAATAAGGGCTTGCTCACCCAACGGGATATGGATAGAGAAGTGCAAACCAGTGCCATATCCATTAGAAACAGTGCCGCATTTGGTGAAATCATCATCCTAATTGTATACCTGCCGATTTTAACACTTACCGGCATTGAAGGAAAAATGTTTAAGCCAATGGCACAAACCGTTTCGTTTGCCATTATTGGAGCCTTTATACTATCATTAACCTATGTGCCCATGATGAGTGCATTGTTTCTTCAGAAAAAATTTAGTCAGGAAAAATCCATATCAGAAAAGTTTATTGATTGGGTGTATGAAAAATATAAACCCATACTGGCTCATGTTATTCAATATGCAAAAAGATATATCGCTATAAGTCTGTTATTTTTTGTTAGCACGCTATTACTTTTTTCAAACCTAGGTGCCGAGTTTGTGCCAACATTGGATGAAGGCGATTTTGCTGTAGAAACCCGTGTACTCACAGGAAGTGGAATTAGCAAAACGGTTGAAGTGTCGCAGAAAAGTGCGCAAGTATTGTTAGATCATTTTCCGGAGGTAGAGCGGGTAGTAGGTAAAATTGGCACCAGCGAAATACCGATAGATCCAATGCCAATGGAAGCAAGTGATTTGATTGTAATTTTGAAAAACAAACAAGAATGGACTTCTGCAAGTACAAGAGATGAATTAGCTGCCCAAATGCAACAACAATTAGAAGACCATTTACCCGGAGTAACCTATGGTTTTCAGCAACCTATTCAAATGCGATTTAATGAACTGATGACCGGAGCCCGACAAGATGTGGTGGTAAAAATATTTGGCGAAGACTTGTCAAAGCTGGCCGTTTATGCCAAAGAAGCGGGTGCCATCATTAGTAAAATTGAAGGAGCAGAAGATGTATTTGTAGAACCCATAACAGGCATATCACAAATTGTAATCAGGCCCAATAGAAATAAATTAGCTCAGTATGGCATGACAATGGAAGATGTCAATCAGGCGGTATATGCAGCACTAGCAGGTAAGAAGGCCGGTTTGGTTTTTGAAGAAGAAAGGCGGTTTGATTTGGTGGTAAGGTTTGATACGCTCAGCAGAAAGTCAATTGAACAGATTAGGCAAATGTATATCCAAAGCAAAATGGGAACACAGGTACCCTTGCAACAAATTGCAGAAGTAAAATTTGAGTTGTCGCCAAACCAAATACAGCGGGATGCGGGTAAACGAAGGGTGATTATTGGTTTTAATGTGAGGGGAAGGGATGTTGCATCGATAGTAGATGAGGTGCAACAAAAAATGAATAAAGTTTCATTTGCGCCCGGCTATCATGTAACTTATGGTGGCGCATTTAAAAATCTTGAAGAGGCCCGAGTGCGTTTGTATATTGCCGTTCCGGTTGCACTTGCGTTGATTTTTACTTTGCTGTATTTTACCTTTTATTCTTTCTCACTGGCCTTGTTAATTTTTACAGCCATTCCACTTTCAGCTTCGGGAGGTATTATGTCGTTATGGCTGCGCGATATGCCGTTTAGCATTTCGGCAGGTATTGGTTTTATCGCACTATTTGGCGTGGCAGTTCTCAATGGAATTGTATTGGTGGCTGAGTTTACCCGAATTCATAAAAGTGGTGGCACAATAGATGAAATCCTATTTGAAGGTACGCGCAACCGATTGAGACCCGTTTTAATGACTGCACTAGTAGCTTCGCTCGGATTTTTACCTATGGCCTTATCAAATGGTGATGGAGCTGAGGTGCAAAAACCTTTGGCAACAGTTGTGATTGGCGGTTTGCTCACATCTACTTTGCTCACCCTTTTTATTATCCCGATTTTATATAAAATAATCCTCACCCGAAAAATGAAAACAAACATATTGGTGGTATTGCTACCTCTTTTACTGGTTACTTCAGTTTCGTCACACGCACAAACCGTTACAATGGATCAGGCGGTAAGTATTGCGCTCAGCAACAATAGTGAGTTGAAAATGTATGAATTAAATGCAGAAGCAAAAAAGAAACAACGAAATGCTTACAGCAGTATCCCAAAAACAGATATCAATTTGATGTATGGACAATACAATAGTTTTGAGCGAAACGACAATAATCTTTCCATTGCTCAGGGCATTCCTTTCAGCACCTTCACGGGGAGTAACAAGGCATACGGAAATGCATTGTATACACAAAGTCAGTTTCAATTAAGCAATGCTAAAAAAGAGCTAATTAGAAATGTACAGGAAACGTATATCGTTTTAAATTATTTAACCATGCTGAATAAAAAACTGCAAACACAAGATACCTTGTATGAAAAGCTTTTGTATGCAGCGAAACAACGAATGGATGCGGGCGATATCAAACCAATGGAATACGGAAGTATCAGTGCGCAACGGGTTGAAATAAAGTCGATGCTTTTACAAAACGAATCAAAAATAAAATCAGCTTACAGTCAATTGTATTTTTTATTGCAATCTGATATCAACTACAAAATGGCAGATACCGCGTTGCTAAAGTTGCAAGATGTGCTTGTCAATGATTCTATGTCTTTAGAGTCGCATCCGTTATTACTTGGAACTCGACAACAAATTGAAGTGGCCGAAAAACAAAAGAAAGCAGAAGTTAGCAAAGCCTTGCCCGATTTGAAATTGGGTTATTTTAACCAAACATTGATTGGGTATCATAATGTAACAGGTACAGATACATATTACGGTCCCGATAGCCGATTTCAAGGAGTGCAAGTTGGGTTATCATTACCCATTTGGTTTGTACCCGAAAATGCCCGAATCAAAGGAGCAGAATTGGAGAAAAAGAAATCAGAAACAGCTTACCGTCAATTTAAGTTGCAGTTGAATACACGCTATCAGCAAGCGATACAAAAGCATGACGAATTGAAAAACTTAATTGCATTTTATGAAACAACCTCAATGGATGTAGCCCGCATGATGCATGTGCAGGCTCAAAAATCATACATGGCGGGTGATATCAGCTATTCCGAATTTTTACTTGCTTCACAACGTGCGTTGCAACTGGAGATGACTTATATGCAAAGCATCTATGACTACAACCAAATTATTATTGAACTAACTTATTTAATGACCAACTAACATGAAAAGAATAATCAATCTTATCGTTCTCTTCGTATTCCTTTTTTCGTGTAATACGAATAAGCAATCAGCAACTGAAGAAGCAGAGCAAACACACAACACAGTAGAACTTACAGACGAACAATTTAAATCAGGGAATATTAAAACGTCCAAATCAACACCAAAGGAATTTGCCTTATTTATTGAAGCAAACGGAAGTTTGGATGTGCCTCCGCAAAATGCAGTATCAATTATGGCCCTGTTTGGTGGCTATGTGAAATCAACCGATATGCTGCAAGGGAAAAAAGTAAGAAAAGGTGATGTACTATGCGAATTGCAAGATCCTTCTTACATACAATTGCAACAAGAATACCTTGAAACAAAAAGTAAACTTGAATTCCTCAAAGCAGAGTTTGAAAGACAACAGGATTTATCAGTTGAGCAAATTAATTCGCAAAAAACAGTTCAACAGGCGAAATCAGCATACCAACAAGAATTAGCCAGGCTAAACGGATTGCTTGCTAAATTAAAGATGTTGAATATCCCGATTCAGCAATTGGACAAAGGGATTATCACACCAGAGATAAAAATGGTATCTCCAATTAATGGATACATCACCGTGATGAATGTAAATATTGGAAGTTATGTGCAACCACAAAACCTAATTTTTCGGATAGTGGATACCGACCACCTGCATGCCGAGTTAGTTGTGTATGAAAAGGATATTGCCAAGATTGCAATTGGCCAAAAAGTACTCATTACCTTGAATAATGAGACACGGGAGCGCATGGCTCATGTATACTTAATTAATAAGGAAATTAGCGCTGAGCGCACCATTCGAGTGCATTGCCACCTCGATACGGAAGATCCTGATTTAATACCTGGTAGTTTTTTACAAGCAAAAATTGCTAGTAATAAAATACAATCTTTCGCTTTACCCGAATCTGCTGTTGTTGTATTTGAAGACAAACATTATGTGTTTGCAACAACCACGGAGCACAACCGGTTTCAACTCATAGAAGTATTACCGGGAGTTACCGAAAACGGATGGACCATGATTCAACAATTGGATACCTCCTTGGTATACGTAACAACGGGCACGTATGATTTGTTAAGTAAAATGAAAAATACGGCAGAGGAAGAATAACAAGAAAATGAGGCAGGATAAAACCTACCTCATTTTGTTATCAAAAATCATGTTGAGGTTACGCTGAGGCATTTGAAAATTTGGGTCAATTTCCAATGCTTTGAAATAAGCATCTTTCGCTTTGTCAATATTTTTTTGTTGCATGTAAGCATAGCCTTTCATGTTCCATAAAGCAGCCATGATTGGCACCATTTGCTTGCTGGTTTCGTCTTTTACTACCTCAATTTTTTCTTTGCTGTTTTTAAATTCAGCCATCATTCCATCTATGGTTTTCATGGCTTCACGTATGTTTCCCGATTGCAGCTGTATTGTGGCTATCTGAACAAGGTATTGAGGTTTTTTAGTTTTTATGTACAAATCATTTAGCAACGCAAACTGTGATTCGAAATCACCAATTTGCTGGTAGCATAGCAACATTAGCGCCTGAAATTTTTCATTGTCAGGGTACCTTTTCATTGATTCCTGCGTAGTGTTCATGCATGCTTCAAGGTTGCTGGCAGCAGCAAACAATTCAGGCAAAGAATCGCGTAGTCCGTTTGTAGAGTCGGTGAGTAATATCTGTTGAATGGCCATAATTGCCGTGTTGTAGTCGCGCATGGCAATACTTTTTTCGTATAGTTTTTTGTAGGTGTCATCTGCTTTAGAAGTGTTTTGCACTTCATTATTTGATGGGGTGCAGGAAATAAAAGCGTACAAGATAATAGTGCTTAAGGCTGCAGTGATTTTTTTCATGTAGTTGATTGTTTAATCTGGGAACAAATGTAAGAGAAAGTTTTTTCAATAGGAGTGAAGTTGAAATTGATTTTATCGGATATTTTTTTAGAGTTATAATAATATTTTTTTAGCGAAGCCCTGGCTGTTTCTTTTGTTATGGATGGTGTCTTTCCCGTTATCAAGCCGCCAATAGATGCAACCCTCCAAGCCAATTCGGCCAATGTTTTATTGACTTTAATAAAAGCCTTACGTTTTCCAAGCAATTGGGCAGCCGTATGCATCAAATAGCTATTTTCAATATTGGCGCCCACCAAAATATAGCGTTCGCCAAACAGTTGTTTTTCCATCAGTTCAAACATAGCTGAGGCTACATCCATTACATCTACATAACCATTTACGCCATCCGTATAAAAAGGCAATTCTCGCCAAACGATATCAAACAGCTTGCATGAGCCTTTTTTCCAATCTCCGGCACCAATAATCACACCCGGGTTTACGATAACCATATTCAAACCTTCTTCTTGTCCGCGCCATGCCTGCAACTCAGCTTTGTGTTTGCTTATGGCATAATTGCTGTTCAATGATGACTCACTCCATCTTGATGATTCGGTTATTTCTACTCCTGATTTTTCGCGACCCAATGCAGCTATGGAACTCACATGGCAAAACTTAGCCACACCTTTTGCCAACGCCATATTCACCATGTTTGCCGTTCCCTCTTCATTTACCTTCATCATTTGGTTGCGGTCTTTTTGTAAAAATGAAACCATTGCAGCACAATGATACACTTCGCTTACCCCGTCAAAGGCAAGTTCCAATGAAAGAATGTCAAGAATATCGGATTCAAACCATTGCAGCCTTTTTTTAGGTTCATCATCATTAAAATATAAACGATAGATGTACTCAAACTCGGCAAGTGAAGAAACGGAACGGTACATCGCACGTACATGCTTGCCATGCGAAAGCAGTTTACACACCAAGTGTGCACCTAAAAAACCTGTAGCTCCGCTTACCAGAATCAATGTGTGTGGATATGTTTATTGATGAGCGCGCTAAAATACACTTATTTGTTCGAAACAAACACGACATGCAACTAACGGATTATTTACACCCCCTTCCTACTGATGTATACCAGCAATCGGGAAACAGTTCGCCCCGCTCGCTAATTAATGTTGCAGAGCTTTATACGCTTAAAATGCCTTCACTGGAAGGAGCGCATATTGCCATTATTGGGGTTGAGGAAAATAGGTTTCATTCAACCCACGGAACTGCAAAATCGCCAAATGCCATTCGCAAAGAGTTTTATCAGTTGGTGCAACCCAATTATGATTTAAGAATAGTGGACCTTGGAAATATAGCAGCCGGAAATAGCATGAATGACAGTTTGTTTGCTGTAAATGAGGTGTTGCATTATTTACTTAAACAGAAAATAGTTGTGATCATATTGGGTGGAAGTGCTGATATTGCTTACGCCCAATACACCGCCTATCAAAACATTAACCGCTCCATGCAAGTTGTGTGTGCGGATTGTGATATCGAATTGCTGGCAAACGATGTGCACCCCGAGCAATCCGGATACCTCAATAAAATGGTGTCGCACCAACCGCCCTATTTATTCAATATATCTCATTTTGGTGCACAACAATATTTTATTGAACAGGAAAGTATTGATGCATTTGAACGCATGAATTTCGATATCATGCGATTGGGTTATTTGCAACAAAACATGCAACAATCCGAACCTGTTTTGCGCAATGCAGATATGCTTATCATGAACCTGAATGCGCTGCGGGCATCTGATGCACCTGCTTCGAATGCAGGAAATCCAAATGGCTTTTATGGAGAACAAGCTTGCCAATTGATGCGCTATGCAGGCATGAGCAACGATTTAAGCAGTGTAGGAATTTACGAATTCGATACAGACAAAGATATAGACGGACGTACAGCCAAACTTTGTGCCCAGATGGCTTGGTATTTCATTGATGGATTTTATAACCGGATGTTTGATTACCCTACCGAAGGAAGTACAGATTATACTACGTATAGAACCTTATTGCACAACAACTCATACGAAATAGTATTTTTTAAACACCTGAATACCGACCGGTGGTGGATGGAAGTTCCTTATCCGAATGAGCGCAGCAAGCATGCAGGAAAATTTATGGTGCCTTGTAGCTATACCGATTATCAAGCCGCACTAAATGATGACATTCCGGATAGGTGGATGAAAGCCTACCAAAAATTGATGATATGAGCACCTATCTTATTGATTCAATAAACGGAGATAAATTTGATACAAATTATACAGGCTTTTTAAGTGAGGCAGGAAACTTACTTGACTTGCACCATCATCACATTTTTGACATACAAAGTTTAGCAAAAAGACCCGCCAATATGTGGCGATATAGGGAAGCACTGCCCGTTGCTAATGATGAAGCCATTATCAGTTTTCAGGAAGGATTTACACCGCTGCTTACCATCAATTTCCACGGCAAAAAAGTTTTTATTAAACAAGAACAGCTTTTTACATCCGGGTCATATAAAGACAGAGGCGCAGCCGTTCTCATGAGTCATGTGAACGAATTGGGCATCAAGAAAGTAATTCAGGATTCAAGTGGAAATGCCGGATGCGCGATAGCAGCTTACGCAGCCAAAGCTTATATTAATTGCGATATTTTTTTACAAGCCAATACTTCACCGGGCAAAATTGCCCAAATGAAGATGTACGGAGCAAATATCATCAAAGTAAACGGTTCGCGAGAGGATGCGGCCGCAGCGGCTTTAGCCGCTGCGGCCGCAAATTACTACGCCAGCCATTGCTACAATCCATATTTCTTCCATGGTACCAAAACATTTGCCTACGAGGTATGCGAACAACTAAATTGGCAAGCACCTGATGCGGTGGTATTGCCTGCGGGAAATGGTACCTTGATTATTGGTTGTTATATTGGTTTTCAGGATTTGCTGCGTGCAGGCTACATCAGCAGAATGCCCAAATTAATTGCTGTGCAAGCCGCCAACTGCGCCCCACTGGCAACGGCATTTACCAATGGTGCAACATCTCCTTCTGCCACAACCAATACACCTACCATGGCAGAAGGCATTGCCATTGCTGCACCAGTACGGGGCAGTCAAATGCTACAAATGGTACGCAATTCAGGCGGACATTTTATATCGGTTAGTGAAGAGGAAATAAAAGCAACTTGGATGGAATGCGGAAAAATGGGTTTTTATGTTGAACCCACTTCAGCCGCTACGATTGCCGGACTCATAAAATACAATGAAGCTTATTCAGATAACACGGTCGTTTCTCTTTTCAGCGGACATGGATTGAAGAGTACGGATAAGGTGATAAAAAATTGATGGCATTGGCTTAAGTAAACGAAACCACATATGCTACTTTGTTTTCAAAAAAAATTTGGTTAAGGCTATTTTTATGAATGCAGTCTTTTACAAAAGAAACTTACCTAAAGGCAGCAAGTGCCTAATGTTTCTCATTATCTCAAAATGATTTGTAGCAACACAATAGCCGAGTTGTAGGTAAAGTGGATTATAATGCCATACCATAAGTTATTGTATTTAGCTCTAAAATATCCCAGTATTATGCCAATAGGGAAAATCCAAACTACAGAGATAATTGATAAATGAAGGATTGTAAAAAGAATGGATGATACAAGAATGGTTGGTTTCAACCCCATTATCTTCAATGAGTCGTTAAACAATATTCCCCTAAACGCGATTTCTTCAAATATGGCAGGAAACAGCCCAATTGAAATAATGGACAGCAATAGGGGAGCAGGTGAACCTTTGAACTGATTGTAATAGATTTCGGCTGATTTGTCGAAAATATTTTGGTTCAAAAAATGCGCCAAGTAATTTATTGCTAATGCAGCAAGTGGAGCTAGGATAAGTATGTAAAGCATTATGCGGTAGGAAAACTTTTTGAAATGCAACAATCGAATTGTCGTTTTAGAGTTGATAATAAAAAATACCAAAACGATTATAGCAAAAATGGAATCAGTTAGTAAAATGGATATATAATTGTGTTCGTAACCTGCAAATTTTAATATACCAATATATGCCAAGAGAGTAAAAAAGAACAGAGATATTTTTTTAACCACCACATCATAGTTGCCTTCTTTTGTAACTGCCATTTTCTGTCCACAATGGCTACAAAATGTAGCCAAATTACGGTTTTCGTATTTGCAATGTATACAAATCAATTTTCAATATTTAAGTCTTTCGCTTTTTTTATTGATTCCAATTCAGTTGCTAAAAATTTTGATTCTTTAGCTGCCTTGTATCCGTAAATGAAACCAGAAATGATAATAAATTTCCAAAAAACACCTTCGTATAAAGAATAAGGATCATAGATGGCAGATATCACAACAAAAACAATGTACACAAACAGCCCTGAGAGAATAGCAGGAAAAGGTTGTGTTCTGCTCCACAATCCTAAACCAAAATATATACCCGCACCCATAGAGGAAACAATTAATACTGCAAAATCAATCCTCATCACCAGTCCTTCCATGATGCCATACAAAAAGTAAAACGCAGCCAATATAAAAAGAATGTATTTTGCTTTTTTGATTTCATTTTTTTGCTCTTCAAGTAACTTCTTTTTATTATGGATATTCCATTTAAATTTTCTCATATCTGCCTGAGATCCACCTTGTGGAAATGCACAGTTAGGGCAATATTTTTCGTTTTCTTTTAGACCGGTCGATTGACAGTAATAACATGTTGTTGGGTCGGAAATGATAATTAGACTATTCTGTCTTCTTCTTTCAATTTCAAGTTGCCCCGAAGTTTTTGTCATTGCTCCTATTTATTTATAGTTTATAATCACACGAATTTAATGAAATGAAACAAAATTAAGTATCGCATTTATGTATCAGCTATTTATCGGTTCAAGATTAAGAATCTATATATTCCATCAAAGGCAATAATTATTACCCAATTCTTTGGTAATATTCTTGATTAATATATTTTACGATATATAGTCAATAATTTTATTTTCATACAATAGATACCAAAGTACCTAATCACTTTGGCTTTTTTCTTTCAATTGTTATGTCAAGCGATGTAAGTTTATTTCTTTAAGCTAAAATAAAAATAAATGCGAAACGAAATGCTGAATTTTAGTAAGCTAATGGCAATGGCGCAAGACGTATGTTAGCACCATTTTATTTTCTCTGTCGTCTATAAATTACTTTATTGTCAACAGCCACTACTGATTTATCTGGATATGTCGCAAGAATTCGCAAAACGCTGGCTTGTCCGTGATTGTCGTAACCGAAAACGTTTACACGATATATTGTGTCATTAAGGATTGAGTCTCTATAAACAGCCATAATTTTGAATTTTGCTGTGTCAACGTAAGTGTCAATTTTAGATTTTGTCAATTGAATTAAGATTGAGTCTCTTGAATATGATTCTGAAAATTCCTTATTGTATCTCTGTCTCCAGTCTTGGCCATTAATTATGTTTAGCAATGAGTCGGTTTGGTCATTATGCCGAAGAATTACTTCAAGAGTGTCTTCAAGTTTTAGGTCGCCAATGTAGTCATATTGGAAATGATATCTTTTTGCAATTTGATTGCTAAGTAATACCGCTTGTCCGTCAAAATAGTCGCCAGGAGCAATAATTGTCAAAGTGGTATTAGTGATCTTAGAGTCAGTATTTTGAGCACGTACTTTCTGAACAATATGCATTGTCAGTAATAAAAACATAATGTTAATTGTCGTCCTCATAAATAGGTGCTAACGTTTCGCAACCTTGCGCAGTTGCCGATTACGGAACGAAAATCTGTCAACCAAGATAAAAAATAA
>CAYSBE010000073.1:0-13041 GCA_964429245.1 uncultured Bifidobacteriaceae bacterium
TCAAGTCCGTATGCATCTCCATCTTCTACAATATAACTCACACGTTCAAGTTCAGGTTTGTTGCGGTTTTCAAATGTGTTATCGTATTTTTTGTCGCGGTTGATATTGGTAAGTTGGGTGAACTTTTTGTAATAGGTTTCCACACTAACCATGCCATGCAATCCGATATCGTATTCCACACCTCCGATGGCATGCCAGGCAGTTTGCATGCGATAGGTTACAGGTTCACCGTTAAATGTGGTGGAAAGGTCGTTTTCAGGGCTGCTCAAAAAACCATAAAACAAGTTTACCACATCTTGATCAGAAACAGCACTCATCAAGTTTTGGGAGTACATTCCTATAGAACCTACAAAACGCATATTGTCTCTTGCATTCCACTTCATGGCAAATCGTGGTTCCAATGAAATATCACCAATGGATGCATAATATTGAACACGTAAACCCGGATCAAAAACAAACCTGCCTGCTACTTTTTTGTACTTTACAAATCCGTTTAACTCGGTTGAGTTTTCGTCCTGACTTAGCTTTAAGCCGTAGGCGTTGTAATATTCAAATGCGGTGTTAAATCCATTGATTTCAAACCCGTATTTAATATCATCTTTGCCAATAATATTGGTGAAATTCAAACCGATATTAAAGCCACCAATACCACTGCTTCTTGGTAGTCCGTCATTTTCAATTTGCTCCATCTTGTAATTGGAGTAATTCACTGTTCCATTAATAAGTGTTGAACCTTCCGGAATCAAGAAAAAGCTGGTTCCAAAACCATATGAATTCCAGTTATATTTTGTTTGCGGATAATTTACTTTGTCACTGAAATTGAATCCAAATAGGTTGATTTTACTGCCGCCCGAACCAATTTTTGAAAATTTGGCATAGATATCATTAAATGAAAATGGCAACCCATTGTTCTCATCATTGGGGTCAGCATACGGGTAAAGTGTTTGGGAAGTTTTGTCAAGGTAGGAAGTTTTATATGAAATCAAAAAGGAAGAACTTCCCCCATCTGAAAATTTGCTTAAAGGTCCTTCGAGTAAAAATTTAGAAGCAATGGTTGATACATTCACTTTACCTGAAACACGTTTTTTATTTCCCTCACGGGTAGATACATCAATGATAGAGCCAATACGGCCGCCATATTGTGCACCAAATCCACCAGCATACACATCAGCTGTACGTATAATATCAGCATCAAACACCGAAAACAACCCGATGGAATGAAAAGGATTGTAAATCGTCATGCCGTCAATCATCACTTTATTTTGTACAGGAGGTCCACCACGTAAATACAATTGTCCACCTTGGTCTCCGCTAAAAACAGCACCGGGAATTACCTGAAGGTATTGTGCCAAATCGGGTTCGCCCCCAAAGCTTGGCAGTTGTTTTAAATCTTTATTAGTAATAGTAATATTGGAAACCTTGGCATCGTATTTCTTTTTGTCGCGTTCGCCCGTTATTTCAACTTCTTCAAGTTGCTGAGAAATGCGGGTCATGTAAATATTCTGTTTTACAATCTGATTTTCTTTTAAGTTGATGGTAATTTTAAGAGAGTCGTATCCCAAAGCATAACAACGCAATACATACGTGCCTGTTTTTAATTTCGTAAGTGCATAAAATCCGTTGACATCCGTTGCCATACCAATTTTAGTGCCCTCAAGGTATACAGGAGTGTAAATGATGGGTTCTCCACTTTCCTTATCGTATACAAATCCCCTAATCTCCCCGTTGTTTTGAGCCCAAAGCATGCCGCCTTGAAGCAATATAAATATGAGTGTAAAATATTTTTTTAGCATGAGCGGGGGCGAATATAGCATTTCTGAATATACATCGGTTGATGTCAGAAATATCTTACTGAAGTATGTACTATACCATGCAAACGGGCGTTTAGTTAAGTTGCACAGCAGGGAATAAATGTTATTTTTGCCTGAATCATTACAACCTAAATTCTAAACAATTGAATTATATATTTGATAATAAGAGACTTGGCATTTTAGTGCTGATGATTTCTTTAGTATTTAGCTTCGCATTGCTGCCATATTCTAGTGCGCAAGCCCAACAAACACCAAGTCAGCAAAGTGCCATCACCATGCAAAATTTGTCTACAGTAAATGTAGATCAATTGACAGATGATCAAATTATTAGATTTTGGCGGGAGGGACGTTCCAAAGGATTAACCAAAGCCCAGCTCGAAGCTATGGCAAGGGAAAGGAATATGCCTGAACAAGAATTGCAAAAGCTAATGACTCGAATAGATAAAATTGAGGATAAGGCCCTTGAAAGCAACAAGTCTCAGGATAAACAAAAGAGCGATAAAAAGGAAGAGAAAGGTAAATCTGATAAAGATAAAACGCCTTTAAATGAAGATGAGCAAGAACTTGAATCAAATATTAAACGGGAAAAAGAACTTGAAGCAGCTTTTGCCATGCTATCTCCAAAAGTATTCGGAGCAGATGTGTTTCAAAACAAGAACATCACTTTTGAACCCTCGCTCAATATTCCAACTCCGGCCAATTATGTATTAGGTGCGGGGGATGAATTGAGTGTTGATATATACGGATATTCAGAAGCCAGCTACGATGTAATCGTTTCATCAGATGGCAACTTACGTATACCCGGTATTGGACTGGTAAAAGTTGGCGGAACCACCATTGAGCAAGCCAAGGCAAAAATTACAAGCAAACTCAGACAAGTATACAGCACCATTGCAAGCGGTCAAACCAAAGTAAATGTTTCGGTAACTACCATTCGCAGTATTAAGGTAACCATTATGGGTGAAGTAACTGTACCCGGAACGTATATGCTTCCTTCCCTAGCAACCGTACTCAATGCTTTGCACTCATGTGGCGGCCCCAATGAAAATGGTTCGTTAAGAAATATTTCTATCATCAGAGGGGGAAAAACCATTGCAACAGTTGATGTGTATGATTATTTGATTAAAGGAAAAAGTACGGCACATGTTACTTTACAAGACCAGGATATCATTAAAATTAATGCGTATCAAAACAGGGTTGAAATGAAAGGACAGGTAAAAAGGCCTGCTTTGTATGAGGTAAGTGGCAAAGAAACATTAAAGGATGTAATTGAATTTGCAGGCGGATTTACCAACAAAGCTTACGCTGCCAAGATTAAGGTACAACGAAATACAGCTACACAAATGAGTGTGGCAGACGTGTCGGAGGAATTGTACTCCATGTTTTTGCCTCTCAATGGAGATGTTTATATGGTTGGTGAATTGCTAACCAGATTTGAAAACAGGGTAATTATTGAAGGAGCAGTATTCAGGCCGGGAGAATATGCAATGGAAAGCGGTCTCACCATGAAACGATTAGTTGAAAAGTGTGATGGATTGAGAGAAGATGCGTTTTTATCGCGAGCCATCATATATCGATTAAAAGACGATAATTCCTTGGAAGTATTGTCATTTGATGCGGGGAAGCTAATGAAAAACGAAGTTGCTGATATTGTATTGAAAAGAGAAGACAAAGTAATAATTGCATCAAAACTCGAAATGCGCGAAGAATATAAAATTCGCATTGAGGGAGAAGTTATGGTTCCGGGTGAGTATGAGTTTGGGGAGAATATGAAGTTGGAGGATTTGATTATTGCCGCAGGAGGAATGAAAGAGTCAGCATCTTACAAAAGAATTCAAGTTGGCAGGCGAGTTGATACAGCAGACAGAACCTCTGCCATCACCAATATTGCACAGGTATTTTCAGTAGATATTGAAAAAGATTTAAAGGAAAATCCATCTGCTGCATCCTTTGTACTTCGTCCGTTTGATATTGTAACGGTATACCAAAATCCGGGCTATATCAAGCAAAGTACCGTAAAACTTTATGGGCAGGTTATGTTTCCGGGAGAGTTTGTTATTCTCAAGAACAAAGAACGCATATCTGATATCATTAAGCGTTCGGGAGGCCTTACCAATGAGGCTTTTCCGGAGGGTGCCATATTGGTTCGATACAGGTTAAATAACTTAAATCAACAGCTAATCAATGCCAATAAACTAAGGGCGCTAAAAAAAGTAGTAGATACAGAAGATTCAAAAGAACTTACGAAAGAAGAAGAGTTTAAGCGGAACTTTGATCTTGTGGCAATAGACCTGGCTAAAATCATGAAAAATCCGGGAGGAAAAGAAGACGTTATTGTTACAGACCGAGATGTAATCAATATCCCCAAAATACAGCAAACGGTATTGGTAAGCGGTGAAGTATTATTTCCGGTAAAGACAGTTTATGAAAAGGGGTTGTCATTCAGGGAATGCATTTCTAATTCAGGTGGGTATACTACACAGGCAATTACCCGCAAGGCATACATTGTCTATGCAAACGGGTCGGCCAAGTCAACTAAGAACTTTTTATTTTTCCATTTTAGGCCAAAAATTAAACCCGGCTGCGAAATTATAGTGCCACCAAAAGAGAAAAAAGAAGGTTTATCTACAGTTGAAACAGTTTCAATTATTACAAGTATGACAACACTTTTGGTTATCATTACGTCTACGTTTTTAAAATAATTTCATGGATACGAATACATCAACATTTCAATTGGTGAATTTACCAAAGTTTCTTGATGAAAGAGGGAACCTGTCATTTATTGAAGCCAACAAGCAAGTTCCATTTGATATTGCCCGTTCATATTGGATATATGATGTGCCCGGAGGTGAAACACGAGGCGGGCACAGCTATTTTCAAAATGAAGAAATGATAGTTGCCTTGTCAGGCAGTTTTGATGTGGTGATTGATGATGGGAAACTAACACATAAAATTTCACTTAACCGTTCCTATTTTGGATTATATATTCCCAAAGGCCTTTGGCGACATATGGAAAATTTTTCAACTAATGCGTTGGCACTTGTATTGGCATCTACCGAATATGATGAAACAGATTACGAACGCAATCACGAACGATATATCAACAGCAAAGCATGAACAAGAAACCTTCTGTATATGATTGCTCTTTAGTTCAATTGCCTAAAATACATTTTAGGGCAGGCAATATCACACCCGTGCATAGCAATAAAGAAATACCATTTGATATCAAACGTGTATTTTATTTATATGATATTCCAGGAGGAGAGTCAAGAGGTGCCCATGCACATTTTGAATGCCATCAGTTTTTAATTGCTGCAAGCGGGAGCTTCGAAGTATTATTAGATGATGGAAAGGTGAAAAGACAAGTGCAGCTCAACCAACCTTATATCGGCTTACACATTCCACCAATGATTTGGGCATCTGAAGTCAATTTTTCATCAGGTGCCATTTGTTTGGTGATGGCCTCTCATGGCTATAATGAATTAGATTATATACGCGATTACAATACATTTTTGAAGGAGGTAAATTCATGACCATTCATCCGCTGGCAGATGTGCAATCAACTCAGATTGGCGAAGGTACCCGTGTTTGGCAATACGCTATTGTATTGAAAGGTGCGGTTATCGGAAAAGATTGCAATATCAATTGTCATACCTTTATCGAAAACGATGTAGTTATCGGAAATCATTGCACCATCAAATCGGGAGTTTATGTGTGGGATGGTATAAAAATGGAAGATGATGTATTTGTTGGTCCAAATGTTACCTTCATCAATAACAATACACCCCGTTCGCAGCAATATCCCGAAAAGCATATTGGTGTAACAATTCGCAAAGGCGTATCAATTGGAGCAGCAAGCACCATCAAAGGCGATATTGAAATAGGAATGTTTGCGATGATTGGAGCAGGTAGTTTGCTTACCAAATCAGTGCCCGCGTTTCAGTTGTGGTATGGTCATCCTGCTTCACACAAGGGCTATGTAACTAGGCAAGGTAATATACTTAGCCTTAACCTGATGGATGAGAACGGTAAACAGTTTCACTTAGTAAATAATGAACCCTTAGAAAAATAATATACATGTCTTCTGAACACCTTACACATAAATACAGAATTGGAATCATCGGCCTTGGCTATGTGGGTCTGCCATTGGCCGTAGAATTTGGAAAAAAATTTCAAACCATCGGATTTGACATCAACCAACAACGCATAGATGAATTAAGAAAAGGCGTAGATCGAACGCTTGAAGTAAACAATAAAGAGCTATTGGAAGCAGGCCTTTTAACATTCTCAGCACAAACTGAAGATTTGGCTGGTTGCAATTTTTTTATCGTTACGGTTCCTACTCCGGTTGATCGCTTTAATCATCCCGACCTTACTCCTTTGAAAAAAGCGAGTGAAACAGTTGGTAGGGTTCTTAAGAAAAATGATATTGTGGTGTATGAATCAACTGTATATCCGGGTGCTACAGAGGATGAGTGTATTCCGGTTCTGGAAAAAATTTCGGGATTATTATTTAACAAAGATTTTTTTGCAGGTTACTCACCCGAGCGCATAAATCCGGGAGATAAAGAGCATACCGTTTCCAAAATACTAAAAGTTACATCAGGCTCAACACCACAAATTGCTGATGAAGTAGATGCCATTTATCGAAGTGTAATTACAGCAGGTACGCACAAAGCCCCTTCTATAAAAGTAGCCGAAGCTGCAAAAGTGATTGAGAATGCACAGCGAGACATCAATATTGCATTTGTAAACGAACTCTCAAAAATTTTTAACCTGCTTGGAATCGATACTTCATCCGTTTTGGAAGCCGCAGGCACAAAATGGAATTTTTTAAAATTTAAACCAGGATTGGTTGGCGGACACTGCATTGGTGTAGATCCTTATTACCTAGCACAAAAAGCACAAGAAGCAGGTTATCACCCCGAAATTATCTTGGCGGGTAGAAGACTAAACGACAGCATGGGGAAATATGTGGCAGATGAGGCTGTAAAACTTATTGTGAAAAAAGAACTGAGCGTAAAAGGTGCCAATGTGCTTGTGATGGGAATCACCTTCAAAGAAAACTGTCCCGATGTGCGCAATACCAAAGTAGTAGATATCATTGATGAACTTAAAACATATAATGTAAATATCACCATCCTTGATCCTTGGGCAGATAAACACAGTGTGGTTGAAGAATATGGATATTCGATAATTAATGAGCTTAGCGAATCGACAGTGAAAAAATTTGAATGTGTGATTCTTGCTGTGGCTCATAAAGAATTTCAGCAAATAGATATCAAACAAATTTCGGTGCCTAATGCTGTTGTAGTAGATGTAAAAGGCATATTACCAATTAACCAAGTAGATTTTAGGTTGTAATGAAAGAGATAAAATTTTTAGACCTGCAAGCAATTAACAAGCGCCACGAAAAACATTTTCATGATGGCCTTCAGCGTGTTATTGACTCAGGATGGTTTATTCTGGGAAAGGAAGTGGAAGCGTTTGAAAAAGAGTATGCAGCTTATTGTACTTCATCCTATTGTGCGGGTGTTGCCAATGGTCTTGATGCACTCATCCTTATACTTCGTGCTTATAAAGAATTGGGATTAATGCATGATGGTGACGAGGTAATTGTTCCTGCAAATACCTATATCGCCACAATTCTTGCCATCTCTGCTAACGGATTGGTACCTGTATTGGTAGAGCCCGACATGGACACGTATCTATTGAATGCCCAAAATATATCAAAGTACCTCACGTCAAAAACAAAGGCAATCATGGTGGTACATCTTTATGGTCAGTGTGCTGACATGGATGCCATAAATGAAATCGCACAAAAACACAACCTAAAGGTAATAGAAGATTGCGCACAATCGCACGGTGCCGGATACAAAGATAAAAAATCAGGAAACCTGGGAGATGCAGCAGCGCATAGTTTTTATCCAGGAAAAAATTTGGGCGCACTTGGTGATGGTGGTGCCATTACAACCAATGACGAACTCTTATTTTCAACCATAAAAGCACTACGCAATTATGGTTCACATAAAAAATACGAAAATATATACAAAGGTCTTAACAGCAGGTTGGATGAATTGCAAGCTCCTTTTTTACGCGCTAAATTGGTTGATCTTGATGCAGACAATGCTTACCGCAGCCGCATAGCAAAGCGCTATCTTGCTGAAATAACCAATCAGCACATCGTTTTGCCAATTGTGCCTTCCTATAGTGAACCGGTTTGGCATCTTTTTGTAATAAGGGTAAAAAATAGAAATACTTTTCAAGAGTATCTTTCGAATAACGGAATTCAAACCGTAATTCACTATCCAATACCCCCACACCAACAGCAAGCCTACAAAGAACTTTCCCATTTAAATTTTCCAATTACTGAGCTTATACACCAACAAGTTATCAGTTTGCCTGTAAGTCCTGTAATGCCTGACTCTGAAGTGACTTATGTGATTGACATATTAAATAAATGGGAAGGATGAGTTATGAGTAAGCAGGAATTAACATTAAAAGACATTATTGGTATAGCAACAGATTGGTTTAATTTTTTGCTATCTAAGTGGAAGACAATTGTGCTGTCAGGATTTATTGGGTTAGCATTAGGTATTGGTTATTCAATGATAAGTCCTAAGATATATGAAGCAGAACTTACTTTTGCGTTGGAAGAAAAAGGTGGTGCCATGAATGCATATGCCGGCCTTGCAAGTCAGTTTGGGATCGATATTTCTAAAGGAAGTGAAAGTGGCGCATTTGTTGGTGAAAATATCATGGAGTTGTTTAAGTCCCGTTTAATTATGGAAGCCGCTCTGCTTGAACCGGCTTTGTTTGACGGAGAAAAAGATTTGTTGATTAACAGGTATATAAAATTTAATAAGTTGGATGAAAAGCTAGCCTCTAAAGAGGCTACTAAAGACTTAAAATTTATTGAAGGACAGCCTAGGGAGCAATTTTCAAGAGCACAGGACAGTTTATTGCACGCGGTTTCAAAGAAATTAAAGAAAGAGAACCTTTTTGTATTCAAAGCGGATAAGAAACTAAACATTATCAGCATGATTGTGAAATCAACCGATGAGCAATTTGCAAAATTGTATTGCGAAGTTTTAGCAAAAAATGTTAGGGACTTATACATTGACACAAAGACCAAGAAAGCAAGAAAGAATGTTGATCTCTTAACCTTTAAAGCTGATTCGGTACAAATGGTATTGAATGCAGAAATGTATGATGCAGCAGCCAATATGGATCAGAACATTAATCCGGTTAGGAGCGAATTGCGTGTGCCCTATGCCAAAAAACAAATGAATGTGGAATTATTGACCGCAGTGTATGCCGAAGTACTAAAAAATTTAGAAATGAGTAAATTGAGCTTACAACGAGAAGAGCCCATCATCCAATTAATCGATAGACCAATTTATCCGCTTAATTATACCAAGCCGGGTAAAACCAAATCAGGTATCATCGGTGGATTTTTATTTGGATTTCTTACTGTACTCTTTTTTGTTGTAAAACGTCAGTATTCAATTATCATGCAGGAACAATAAATGAGTACCAGTCAAAAAAAAATACAGATGGTGGATCTGCAAGGTCAGTACCTGAAAATAAAGCCTGAGGTTGATAGCGCAATTCAAGATTGTCTTTTGAATGCTACATTTATTAATGGTCCCGAAGTTGCTAATTTTACAAACAGCTTAGCAAAATACCTTGATGCATCTTATGTAATTCCTGTAGCTAATGGTACAGATGCACTACAAATTGCCATGATGGCTTTAGGTTTAAAACATGGTGATGAAGTGCTTGTACCGGCATTTACCTACGTAGCTACAGCCGAAGTGATTGCCTTGTTGGGATTAACTCCGGTTTGGGTTGATGTTGACCCTGCTACATTTACTATAGATGTGGCCAAATTGGAATTTGCAATTACCGATAAAACTAAAGCCATTGTTCCTGTACATTTATATGGGCAAACCGCATCTATGGAACAGCTGATGTCAATTGCTCGAAAACACCAGTTGTTTGTTATTGAAGATAATGCACAAGCACTTGGTGCTGATTATTCTATGTCAGATGGTGCTGTGATGAAAGCAGGCTTGATTGGAGATATTGGGTGTACTTCTTTTTTTCCTTCCAAAAATTTAGGCTGTTATGGAGATGGCGGGGCATTGTATACCAATAACAAAACATTGGCCGAATCAATTAAAATGATTGCCAACCATGGACAAAAAGTGAAATACCATCATGATGTAGTTGGCATAAATTCCAGATTGGATTCATTGCAAGCTGCTATTCTCAATGTGAAAATAAAATACCTAGATGGCTACACCTCTGCACGCCAATTGGCTGCATCTAGATACGATTCGCTGCTTGCAGGCATTGAACAAATTGAATTGCCTTTTAGAAACAATCAATCTACACATGTATTTCATCAATATACAATAAAGGTTAAGAATGACCGCGATGGGTTGAAACATTTTTTGGAGCAACAAGGTATTCCAACAATGATATATTATCCGCTTCCTATGCACTTACAAAAGGCTTATCTTAAAGATACTTATCCTTTAGGTATGTTTCCTGTTTCAGAGGCATTGTGTTCTCAAGTCATTTCATTGCCTATGCATACAGAGTTGGATGAAACAACACAGATTTTTATAGCCGAAAAAATTAAAACGTTTTTTTTACATCATGTCAGATAATCAAAAGATAAAATTTGCAGTAGTGGGATGTGGGCATATCGGCAAGCGACATGCTGAAATGATTGCCAGAAATGAACAGGCAGAATTGGTTACGCTAATTGATACAAAAGAAAAATCAGTTTTAGGAATTGACCAATATGATATTCCCTTTTTTCAGTCACTTGAATCATTTCTTGCATCCAGTATTTCATGTGATGTAGTAAACATTGCTACCCCAAACGGTTTTCATGCGATGCAAGCCATGCAAGTTTTGCAGGCAAAAAAACATGTCGTAATTGAGAAGCCGATGGCATTGTCGAAATATGATGCAGAGAAAGTTGTTTTTAAAGCACTTGAGGAGCATAAACATGTATTTGCGGTTATGCAAAACAGGTACTCTCCTCCTTCTGTATGGATAAAAGAATTGATTCAATCCGGCATGCTTGGTAAAATATACATGGTGCAGCTCAATTGTTACTGGAACAGGGATGATCGATACTACAAACAAGGAGGCTGGCATGGCAGTAAACAGCTTGACGGAGGAACGTTGTTTACCCAGTTTTCACATTTTATTGATATCATGTATTGGCTGTTTGGCGACATAGAAAACATACAAACAAGACTTAGGGATTTTAATCACACTTCGCTAACTGAATTTGAAGACAGTGGGTTTGTAAGTTTTGATTTCATAAACGGAGGCACAGGTAGTATTAATTATTCAACATCCGTTTGGGACAAAAATCTTGAAAGCAGCATGACGATTGTGGCAGAAAACGGAAGTGTGAAAATAGGAGGGCAATACATGAATGAAGTAGAATACTGTCATGTAAAAAATTATCAAATGCCTGAGTTAGCACCAACAAACCCTGGTAATGATTATGGAGCTTATAAAGGGTCTGCACAAAATCACCACTATGTTATTCAAAATGTAGTTGATGTATTGAATGGAAAGGCACCCATTTCAACAAATGCGTTGGAAGGATTGAAAGTAGTGGATATAATTGAAAGAATTTACGCAAATGAATCAAAATAATGAGCCCATTTGATACTGATATAAAAGGGAAATCGTTTCTGGTTACAGGAGGTGCAGGTTTTATTGGTTCAAACCTTGTTGAGTATCTATTGCACCATGAAGCAGGTAGGGTAGTGGTGTTGGATAACTTTAGCAACGGTTTTTATAAAAATATAGAACCTTTTTTTTCTAATCTTTCCTTTCATTTTATTGAGGGCGACATCAGGAATCCGGATGATTGTAAACGTGCATGCGAAGGTATTGATTATATTAGTCACCAAGCTGCTTTAGGTTCAGTACCCCGTAGCCTTGCCGACCCTATTACAACAAACGAAGTTAACGTGAGCGGTTTTCTAAATATGCTTGTAGCAGCAAGTGAAGCAAAAGTGAAACGATTTGTATATGCAGCTTCATCATCCACGTATGGCGATAGCCAACTTTTGCCGAAAGTAGAAGATATTATAGGAAAGCCCTTGTCGCCCTATGCAGTTACCAAATACGTAAATGAGCTTTATGCGCATGTTTTTGCGTTAAACTATAATTTACCGGTTATTGGGCTTCGGTATTTCAATGTATTTGGCCCCAAGCAAGACCCAAATGGCGCGTATGCTGCTGTGATTCCATTATTTATTCAGGCATTTATTGAAGGGAAATCACCCGTTATAAATGGAGACGGCATGCAAACCCGAGATTTTACATTTATTGATAATGCCATACAAGCCAATATTAATGCCTTACTTACAACTGATACAGCGGCACTCAATCATGTATTTAATATTGCAGTTGCTGAAACTACGTCAATAAACCAAATGTGTGACATGCTTAATCAGATAAGCGGAAAGGATTTAAGGCCACAATACAGAGAGGCCAGAATTGGTGATGTTAGAAACAGCTTAGCTGATATTAGCAAGGCTGCATCATTACTTTCATATCAACCTAATGTGAAATTTCCTGATGGACTTCGTAAAACATATGAATGGTTTGTATCAAATCAAGCTTTTATTGTAAAGAAATAATTGAGCTACATGAGAGCCAGATTGAATAGTATACTAACCTCTCAATTTTTCTCCGTATCGGTTTTTACATCACTGTCAACTGTCATAAAATTAATCACTTCATTTCTCTCTGCGAAAATTATTGCAATTTATGTAGGCCCTGAAGGTCTCGGGATGCTGGGTCAGCTTAGCAGTTTTATTGCGATTGCGTTAACAGTTTCTACAGGAGCTATAAATAATGGCGTAATCAAATATTTGTCAGAATATCAAGATGACGAAGCAAGGCAGCAACGAATATTAAATGCATCAATCAAAATAACACTTGTAGGTTCTCTAACTACCGGTTTTATTTCCATCCTTTTTTCTAGCTTTTGGTCAAGTTTGTTATTTAATGATTCTACTTACGCTTACATCTTTATTGTGCTGGGTACTACCATATTTTGTCATGCCATATATATGTTATTTTCATCAGTACTTAATGGGTTACGGGAGTATCGAAAATATAACCAATTGGCTATTGTAGCCAGTATTATTGGATTAGCTTCAACATACCTATTCATAAGTAT